>CAVEYH010000048.1:0-7107 GCA_963620055.1 bacterium
GCCGGCACCCACGACAACAACGTTTTTACCGCGTTGAACGGGAGTTATGGCATCAGGGTTGTATGCGCCCATGAGGTTGACACGAGTCAAGTACTCGTTCGCTGAGAATACACCGTTTAAGTTTTCTCCCGGGACATTCATAAACATGGGAAGTCCTGCTCCGCTACCGATAAATACAGCATCGAAATCGGCTATAAGCTCGTCTATGGTTATTGATTTGCCTATTACGGTATCGAGTTCGAATTTAACACCGAGATCTTTTAACTTGTTTGCCTCGGCTTCGACAAGCTTTTTCGGCAGTCTAAATTCAGGGATTCCGTAAACAAGCACACCGCCTGCCTTATGGAATGCCTCAAATACAGTGACCTCTACACCCTTTGCGGCAAGCTGGGCTGCACAAGTCAATCCGCTTGGGCCACTGCCAACTACTGCTACGCGCTTGCCACACGGTTTGATGTGATTCGTTTTTGACGGAACGGTCAACATAAAATCACCGACAAAACGTTCAACGCCGCCGATAGAAACCGCTCCGTCGATCTTTGCACGGAGGCAGTTCTTTTCGCACTGTTCTTCCTGTGGACAAACTCTTCCGCATACGGACGGCAAGCTGTTTGTCGATTTGATTACTTCGCCTGCTTTTTCGAATTTGCCGTTCTTGACAAGCGCTAAAAACTCCGGAATTCTAACACCGACAGGGCACCCCTTCATGCACGGTGCATTTTTGCATGCCATACATCTGGATGCCTCGTCCATTGCCAGCCGAGCGGTAAAGCCGATTACCACTTCGTCAAAATTGTGAGCACGAACGGAAGGTTCTTGCTCCGGAATTGCATTTCTTTGTTTTTTCTCGATAGCCATATTATCTCTTTTCTCCGGTAAGTCTGCAAAGATGTTCTTTTTCTTGTTGTTTGTACGCAGTAAGTCTTGACATAGCCTCATTCCAATCAACTTCGTGTCCGTCGAATTCAGGACCGTCCACACATGCATAGCGTGTCTTTCCGCCGACAGTGACACGACAACAACCGCACATACCGGTGCCGTCAACCATGAGAGGATTCATGCTGACAACGGTCTTTACGTTATATTCTTTTGTAAGATTGGAGACCGCGCGCATCATTGGCATAGGACCTACAGCCATTACGCAATCCGCTTCGCCTTTTTCAAGGATCTCTTTTAGCACATCGGTAACAAATCCTTTTACTCCGTAACTACCGTCGTCCGTAGCAATTTTAAGTTCTTTTGCGGATCTTTTGAACTCGGTTTCATACATAATAAGCTCTTTGTTCCTTGCGCCGACAATCACCACTGCGGGATTATTTACTGCATAAAGATGCTTTGCCTGAGGATAAATAACCGCACTGCCGATACCGCCACCGACCAAAACGATTTTTTTGTACTCGCTTAGATCTGTAGGTTTGCCGAGCGGTCCGACAAAATCGGCTATATATCCGCCTTCGGGAATAAGCGCAAGTTTTGCCGTCGAATAACCGACTTCTTGCACAAGTATAGTTACAGTACCTTTTTCGCTGTCATAATCACAAATTGTGAACGGTATACGTTCGCCTTCGCTATCTACTCTAAGAATAATAAACTGCCCCGGATGAGCGTGTTTTGCCACTTTGGGCGCATCGATTACGTATTCGACTACTCGTGGTGCGAGAGTGCGTTTCTTCAAAATTTGGTTCATGTTAGTTACCTCGCTTGTCGTGAAAGTATTTGCAATATTGGTTGAGCGGGCAATCGTCGCAAGCCGGTGAAATAGCTTTGCAACGATATCTGCCTAAAAATATTAATAAGTGGTGTGCATGATTGCGGTTGCCTTTGGGAATTATCTTCATGAGGTTGTCCTCTACTTCGCGCGGAGTTTTGCCTGTCGCTATGCCGAGACGATTCGATACGCGGAACACATGTGTGTCGACCGGTATGCCGTCTCCGCCAAAACCGACATCGTACACAACGTTTGCGGTCTTTCTTCCCACACCAGGAAGCGCAAGCAAACCTTCAAAAGTATCGGGGACTTCTCCTCCGGCCTCAACTATGGCTTTTGATGCTGCAATTATGCTCTTTGCCTTGTTGCGGTAAAATCCGCAACTGAATATCGCTTTTTCAAGTTGTTCTTGCTCCATCGCGGCAAATTCTTCGGGCGTAGATGCTGTCTTAAAAAGCTCTCTCGATACAACATTTACTCGTCTGTCGGTGCATTGTGCACTGAGCATCACTGCGACAAGTAGTTCAAAAACGCTCCCGAAGTCAAGTTCGCATTGCGCGTTCGGGAACGTTTCGTCAAGTATCGAAAAGATTTTTCCCGCATCGGGCATCTGTCTCTCCTTCCCAATCGCATCGCGATATACTTTTTTAGTATATCATACCTTGGTTTGGTTTGTCACCCGTTTTTATCGAATTTGCACTTTTTTATCGAATTTTTATCCGTTTTCTTTAAGATCGTCGGCTTCTTCCGTACTTTCATCTAATAAAGCAAGATTGATGGCTTCGGTTTCGGTAAGTTCGTCGGTTTCAATCTCGTACAAGTCGTTTTTTGATTCTTTCTTGCTCTGTGCGTCTTCCTTATCGTGGTTGCCGTCGTCCACATTTCCGTGGCGGACAAATGTCATTGTAAAAAGTGCAAGGCACGCAAATACTAGCGAATACGGAACTAGGCCTATAACCGAAATGTAGTCCATGACAAGTCCTGCTAATATCGGTGTAATAATTTGCGCGGTCATTGAGAACGCATAATATAGACCGGTATATGTTCCGGTAGTGTTTTCGTCGCTAAGCTCGACACACATAATATATGAGTGGACGTTGATTGTTGCCCAACCACCGCCGACAAGTATAAATGTCGGGTACATGATCACTTTTATGACGTCAATATTGATAGTTGCAAGAAGGAAAATCGATGCGAACGCAAGTCCTACTATCATCATCGTAACACCTAGCATGACTGTCTTTTTGCGTCCGAGCTTTTTGCCTATTTTTACTGCCGGCAAAAACATTACGAATGCAGCGGCATTTGCAACAAGTAATGGCATTGTGAATTTAACTTTTATTACCGACAGCGAAAATACCGAAAAGTGCGTGGTGAGTGCATTGTATGCCATATACCACAAAAATACGGACAATAGAATGAAAATCAAGCTCTTTAATTGCGGCCGTGTGAGCGTGCCGAGAACTTTTTTCATTGACTGTTTTTCTTTCGGTTTCTCTTCTTCGTCGTCAACAAGTCCGTTCTCTTGCATGAGCTTGTGACTTTCTTCGGCAAAACGATTTTCACGGACTTTTAGAATCATAATTATCGTGGCTAAAATCATTAAGCTACTGATTATCGATACAAGCACCCAGTTATTGCCGACGATGTAAAGTTCTTTTTTCGTCACGGGATCAGCTTCAGTTTTAAGCAAAAATTGCATAAGCAGTAATGTGATTACTCCGCCTATCGTTCCCATAAGGTTAATTATCGCGTTGGCATTGCTACGAATCGGTTTTGGCGTGACGTCCGGCATGAGTGCAACCGCAGGCGAACGGTACAGGCACATAAACACAAGTACAAAAGCTGTTGCGGCCAACATAAGCGCGAGATTGCGTTCGTTGTGAGCAAAGTTAACAAGCATAAACATGGATGCGGCAAGTACAGAGCCACATACGATGAACGGCATACGACGGCCGACTTTATTTCTTAGTTTCATCGGGAAGCGGTCGGACCAAATACCCATGAACGGCAAAAGCACTACTGCCAAAACGTTGTCAAGCGCCATAATAACGCCACGTAATGTCGCACCAAAATCAAAGTCCTTCAAAAACAGTGGCATAAGACTGTCATAAACTTGCCAAAACATACATATCGTAAAAAAGGCAAGTCCGACAAGTATTGTACGTGGGACGTTAAGTTTTAATCCGTGAGTTTCGCTCATGATGTTTCCTCCGATTTGCTTGTTGTCTTTTATTTATTGTAACATAATATTATGTATTAGTAAAGACTTTTCGCAAATCGTTGTTGTGAAACATAAAAACATTGTTAAATAATAAGGCTAGGTATAAGAAAAACGCTCCTTGTTAGTTAAGGAGCGTTTTTTTTGATTTTTAATTCTAATCGGCTTTATGGTCGGAACCGTTATCTACATGTGGCTTTGAGTTTTTTTCGGCTTCCGCCTTGCGTTTGGCTTCTTCTGCCGCGCGCATACACATATTGCAATGCGCGCAATCTCCTCCACAGTCGCCACCGCATTTGCCCTGTTTCTTTCTAATAAGCCATGCAATAAATACACCGACTACGACAGCCACGCAAACTACGATAACTATGATTTCCGCGATTCCCATAATTTATGCCTTCTTAGCTACTTTTTTGTTACGAAGAATAATGAATGCTACAACTGCCGCAACAAGCGCTGCCCAGATGAAGCAAGTCCACCACCATGAACCGATCGTGTAGATGATCATGCCGACGATGTATGAAGATGCGAGCCAGAACAGAAGCGTCCAAACGTAACGATTCTTGTTCTGAAGTTCTGCTTTTGCGGTTGCTACTGCTGCGAAGCACGGAATCGTGGTCATGTTGAATGCGATGAACGCAATTAGTGCGGGACCGGTGATTCCGGTTGCCTGAATCATTGCTTGTACTGCCATTATACCGCTTTCGTCTGCGCTGATTGCATCAAGGTCGAATCCGAGTCCTGCAATCTTAACTAGGCAAGCTGCCAAGATTGCGAATGTCGAGATGACGTTCTCTTTTGCAATAAGTCCGGATACGGCGGCAAGTGCAAATACCCAGCCATAAGCACCAAGCTGACTACCAAATCCGACAGGCGTGAAGATAGGCTGAACGAGCTTGCTGATGCTGGCGAGGATACTCTGATTGATGTCCTCGTCTGCAAGGAGTTGCCAATCGAATGTAAAGTGGCAAAGTACCCAAATAATGATGGTCGAAGCAAAGATGATTGTGAATGCTTTCTTTACAAAGTGCTTTGTCTTGTCCCAAAGGTGTGCCATAAGGTTCTTGAACTGTGGCATGTGGTATGCGGGAAGTTCCATGATGAACGGAGGGGTTTCACCTTTAAGTGTAGTTGAACGCATCAATAGTACTGCTAATATTGCGGAAACGATACCGAGTAAGTACATAAGGAATGTGATTACATCGGCATTGCCTACGCCAAACGAAGCAACGAGTGCGCCTGCAACGGCGGTGAGGATCGGGAGTTTAGCTCCGCATGAGAAGAACGGAATAACACGAATAGTTGCGGTACGTTCTTTTTCGTCGGCAAGCGTACGAGTGTTGATCATTGCAGGTACCGAGCAACCGAAGCCCATGATCATGGGGAGGAATGCACGGCCCGAAAGACCGAATTTACGGAACATTCTGTCAAGAATGAATGCGATACGAGCCATGTAACCGCTGTCTTCGAGGATCGAGAAGAACAGGAACAAAACGAGGATCGGGGGCAAGAATGAAAGCACTGCGCCGATACCTTCGATGATACCGTCATTGATAAGTCCCACAGCCCAATCTGCCATACCGATAGCTTCAATGCCACTCTTAAGCAGATCGAACAACGAGCCGACAATTATGTCGTTCCACAGGTTGTTTATAAACACACCCGGTGACATTACTGCGCCGTCGTAAATACATGCAAGTAATCTTACGCCGAAGTTTTCGGTATCAAATCCAAGTTCGTCGAGTGAAGGAAGTCCGAAGATTGCACCGAGGTATAAGAAGTCTTCACTAAACGTTAAGTGAAATATTGCGAATAGAATGACGATAAACAAGGGAATACCCCAAATCTTGTGGGTGAGCACTTTGTCCGCTTTATCGGATTTGCTCATCTTGAATTTATCGCTATCCTTACGTTGCATTACTGCAGCAAAATGCTTGGAGATATATTTATACCTTGCATCTGCAACAAGTGCTTCAAAATCGGTGCCGAATGTGTCGTCTGAGAACGTTTGCTTGAATTCGTTCACCATGTGCACGGTTTCTTTGTGCATTTCCACTTCTAGCTTGTCACCTTCGACAAGCTTTATCGAGTGGAAAAGCGGATTTTCGACGTTCTGACCGCTGAGAGCGATTCTTACATCGTTGATAAGATGCGATACCGGTGTCTCGGAAAGAACGCTGATGCCCGAGCGTTTTACGTTACTCTCGGCATACGCTCTGTCCATAAGCTCTTTTAAGCCGTTCTGTTTTAGCGCGGAGATCTTAACAACCGGAACACCGAGACGTTTCTCGAGTTCTTTTTCGTCGATCTTATCGCCGTTCTTCTCTACCGCATCCATCATATTGAGCGCAATCACCATAGGAACGTCAATTTCCATGATTTGCGTGGTCAAATAAAGGTTACGTTCGAGGTTGGTTGCATCGACAATGTTGATTACGCAGTCGGGCTTTTCGTCGAGAATATAGTTTCTCGCGATGACTTCTTCCGGAGTGTACGGCGCTAGTGAGTAGATACCGGGAAGGTCGACAATTGCGACGGGCTCGGCACACTTTTTGTAAACGCCGTCACGCTTGTCAACCGTGACGCCCGGCCAGTTGCCGACGTGTGCCGTCGAACCGGTAAGACTGTTAAATAATGTGGTTTTGCCGCAGTTAGGATTTCCGGCAAGTGCAAATCTTTTCATTACTTCTCCACCTCCGTCATCGTAACACATGCTGCTTCGGTCTTACGAAGAGTAAGCTCGTAGCCTCTTACCGTCACTTCGATAGGATCACCGAGCGGTGCACGCTTGCGCATTAGAATTTCTGCGCCGGGTGTGATTCCCATGTCGAATAGACGTCTTTTGATCTTGCCTTCACCGGCAACCGCTTTTACGCGACCTTTCTCGCCGACTTCGAAGGCTTCAAGAGTCTTTTCCATTCTTTTATTTTCTCCTTTTAAGGTTTTTTTACTACTTTATGCGACAAAAATCTTTGTGGAAAGATCTCTGTCAAGAGCGATTCTGCCGTCCTTAATCTTGCATACTACGCATCCGCCACTACTACTAAACACGGAAATTTCTCCGTTGACAGTGATTCCCAAACTCTCTAAATGTTTTCTTAGCTTTTCGTCTGCCGCGATTCTAACAATCTTGAGCGGTTTACCTATTGGCGCGATAACTATCGGCATTGCTTTGCCC
>CAVEYH010000049.1:0-2667 GCA_963620055.1 bacterium
AAACAAGAAAATGTATATCACCGGTGGCGTAGGCTCGACCTTCCGTACTGAAAGTTTTACCATGCCTTACGACCTTCCGAACTCGACCGCATATTCTGAAAGTTGCTGTGCGATAGCGTTCATTCTGTTCGCACTTCGCATGCGCAAAATGAAAAAAGACGCAAAATTTGGCGGGCTTATCGAGCGTGTCATGTATAATTCGCTTCTTTCATCTACGGACGTTGCCGGCAAAGCATTTTTCTATGAAAATCCGCTAGAAATCTCACTCCACGAACGCGATAGAGAAGTAGCCGTGCCCGCGCATTCGAGAGAACGCCTACCCATTACCGAAAGACTTGAAGTGTTCGGTTGCTCATGTTGTCCACCTAATATCAATCGATTCTTTGCCGAGTTCGGAGACGTTATCGCTGTGGAAGATAACAACGAAATCACGATCGAGCAATACGTTTCGTCCGTTGTAAAAACGGCATTAGGCACAATAAAGATCACCGAAAACTATGCCATGGACGGCAAAGCAATTATTTCGTCGCAAGATTATACGGCAGGAAAAATCTCTGTTCGCATTCCGCAATGGAGCGAAAAAGTAACGGCTACGCTTGATGGCAAATCTATGGCGGTAAAGATTAAGGACGGCTATGCCGAGTTTAACGTCGGCAAATCATTTATACTGTTGCTTGATTTTAACATTAAACCCGTGTTTGTCGCGGCCAATCCGCTTGTCTCCGCCGACAACGGCAAAATCGCACTTACTTATGGCCCGCTCGTGTATTGCATCGAGGGCGTTGATAACGGCGACAGATTAAATAGACTTTCCGTTTCTCCATCCGCTACAAAACAAGCAATCTTTGAAAAAGATTTTCACGGTCTGTATTCGATTACCATTGACGGACAAAAGGACAAGGCACAAAAAGCTCTGTACTTCAATGCAATCGAATCGGCGCTTGATCCCGTCCGAATCAAGTTTATTCCGTACTTTGCTTTTGCCAACCGCGGTTCGTCCGACATGCTCGTTTGGATAAGAAAAGCATAATCGCAAAAAGCAATATACCACACATCATTATACAATCACCACGAAATGCATAACTGTTCATTTGTAGTGGCGGGAAATATAAAACAACTAAATAAAAAACGGCTTAACGATCGTTTCGTTAAGCCGTTTGTCATATTAAAATTTATTTGCTTATCACTGTGGACCTTGAGCGAGCATAGCGTCAGCGACTTTTATGAAGCCTGCGACATTTGCACCGACAACAAGGTTGCCGGCTTTACCGAAGCGCTCTGCGTTTGCGGCTGCATTGCGGTAAATATTGACCATGATACCGTGTAATTTTTGATCGACCTCTTCAAAAGTCCAGCTAAGACGCTGA
This sequence comes from bacterium, assembly GCA_963620055.1. Lineage (GTDB taxonomy): Bacteria > Bacillota > Clostridia > Christensenellales > Pumilibacteraceae > UBA10677. The sequence continues at coordinate 1,368 of CAVEYH010000049.1, forward strand.
CTGTTCTGACTCATTTCGAGTGCGGAAGTAGCTACACCGCCTGCGTTTGAAGCTTTTGCAGGAGCAAATAGTACGCCGTGCGATTGTAGATATTCGACAGCATCGGGGTAGGACGGCATGTTTGCGCCTTCTGCGACTGCGAACACCTTGTTTTTGACGAGTGTTTTTGCATCGTCGAGATTGAGTTCGTTCTGAGTAGCGCAGGGTAGAGCGATATCGCATTTAACCTGCCAAACTTTGCCTTCCGTGTGATATTCGGAATTAGGACGATAATTCTTGTATTCGGCAAGTCTACCGCGTCTAACTTCCTTGATCTCCTTGACGGCTTTAAGATCCACGCCCTCGGGATCAAAAATCCAACCGGTAGAATCGGAGAGAGTAACGACTTTCGCACCGAGTGTAGCAGCTTTTTCCGCCGCATAAATAGCAACGTTGCCGGCACCGGAGATAGCCACGGTTTTATCCTTAAACGACTGACCTACATGGTTGAGCATCTCTTCTGCAAAGTACACTAGGCCATATCCCGTAGCTTCCTTTCTTGCGAGCGATCCGCCATAGGTAAGTCCCTTGCCGGTAAGAACGCCTTCGTAAAGTCCGGTGATGCGTTTATAAGTACCGTAAAGATAGCCGATCTCACGTGCGCCCACACCGATATCGCCGGCAGGAACGTCCTCGTCCGCGCCGATGTATTTATATAGTTCGGTCATGAAGCTTTGGCAGAAATGGAACACTTCGTTGTCTGACTTGCCCTTCGGATCAAAGTCCGATCCGCCCTTGCCGCCGCCGATAGGCAGTCCGGTCAAGCTATTCTTGAAAATTTGTTCAAAACCCAAGAATTTGATAATGCTAAGGTTTACGGACGGATGTAGTCTCAAACCTCCCTTGTATGGTCCGATTGCATTGTTAAACTGTACCCTGAAACCGCGATTGACCTGAATGTTACCCTTGTCGTCGATCCAAGGTACGCGGAACATGATTTGACGATCAGGCTCAACCAAGCGTTCGAGTATTGCATTCTTGCGGTAAATCGGATCCGATTCGACAACCGGTTCGATACTTTCCAAGACTTCACGAGCCGCCTGCACGAATTCGTCTTGTGCGGGGTTTTTGCGTTTTAGTTCTTCTAGCACGTCCAAAACGTATGACATATATTCGTCCTCCAAAAAATATTTTTAGTTTTGCATAAAGCTATGCGATAATTTGCTCAACTAAAGTAAATTACTGTTTCATTATATAAAAACCGCACCTTTTAGTCAATTAAATAGGTGCGGTAAACAAAAAATTTTTAGCATTATAAAAC
>CAVEYH010000049.1:2677-7086 GCA_963620055.1 bacterium
GCTAAATGATATTACTAGTGTTTTGGCTTATTCACCGATTTTTATTTTACGAATATCGGCAAAATCAAATTCGCGAGTATAGCAGAGTTTGCGGTCAAACAGCCGGCTTGCGATGCGTTCGCCGTAGCGTGCGGCAATGTCGTTAAGCGTAAGATTAGAAGTAATGACGGTTGTAAGCCCACGAAGTTGACGCTGGTTTATAACGAGATAAAGGTATTCGGCAGTCACGTTTTTTAACATGCTTTCGGTGCCGAGATCATCGATAATCAACACGTCGCAATCGAGTAGCGGAGTGAGATTTTCCGCACGTCCCGAGTCAAAAGAAGTATGATACGACAGTGCGCGATTAAGAAAAGTAAATGCTGTGATAAATACGACAGTTTGTCCAACAGATTCGGATTCGCCTGCAAAACAAGACGCCAAAAATGTTTTGCCCGTTCCTGATCCTCCGATAAGATTGATATTTTTGCGCTTAGCATTAGATCCCTTATCTGCAATCTCTTTTAAGATAGTCGCTGTTTTTTCAATAAAATCTTTTGCCCCGGGTAAGAACAGAGAATAGTCAATATCGTCAAACGAATGCAAAGGGAATTCCACGTTGTCCGAGCGCGATTCTATCGCGAGCTTTTTCACGCAACGGCAAAATCCGTCTGCCGTCCTGCCGGTATCGTTACAAATAGGGCAGTGTGGCATAGGCTCGATCTTGTCACGATAACCGCGCTTGTCGACTATCGAGTCACGTACCATGCGCAGTTTGTCTACGTCTTCTTGCGAGGCTTTGCCCTTTACCCAATCCAGTTCCTTGGCTCTAAGCGCAAGTTCTGCCGTGCGAAATTCATGATCTACGGCTAGTACATGCTTAAAGAACGCATTTGCGGCAGCGAGATCGTCGCGCCGACGACTTACTATGTAATTGACGGCTGATTTGTAGTCCATTTATAGGTCCTCGCTATTAAGATTGTCAAACATAGCGTTTAACTGTTCGCTGGTATAAGTCTTCATAACGATATTTGTCGATTGACTAGCGGTAGTAGATTTAGTAGTCCCGTATTTTTTTGCGCCGTCGACAGAAGTCACATAGGCATTGTGCCATGCTCCCAATACGGAATTCATATACGACACCGGAGAAGCATTGCCGGCTGCAAGCGATGCCGCATAGAGCACCGTCTCTCGATCCATTTTCCACGAGTACGTCCAAGTGCGGTAAGAATCGCGATCACGGCTTGTGACGGGACGAGAAACGCCCGCTTTTTCCAAGACTTCGCGTATTTCTTCGTCACGGCGCACAGCTTCACCGAGATAAGCTCCGATATCTTCCGCCGAGATAAGCCCCTGCTTATAGAATTTTTCGATGGTAGCGTTGTAACCTTCCAAAGTGCGAATATTGCATCTAAAACAATATTCAGCAATCGTGAGTAGAGTAATGTCGTTAAAGCCGAAGCTTAGCCATTTTGTTATATAAGTTTCGATAATAAAATCGAGTTGTTCGTAGTACACACCGATGCGCTTGTTAATCTCGCGCGCCAGCGAATACATTCTGTCACGATTTTTATTAAATTCATCGATTTCTTCGATAGTGAACAAGTGATTTTCATAGTATTTGACGAGCAGCGCATCCAAACGATCGATACCGCCTTTTTTTACAGTCTTTGCAACTTTTACAATAGTTTCGGCAGTAAAGCCGAGTGTCTTTGTCCATTTTACGAACATGCGCTTGTCGTCCAAAGTAATAGCTTTTTTAGAGCCGAGCGCATGAATAACCGCAGCGATGTCCTTATCGTACATATCGAATTCGGACAGTTGTTCGTTTATGCGGTCAAAGGTAAGGCAACCTTGCCTTGCGAGATTGCGCGCAACCGCAAGAATATACGCATAACCCACATCTTCACCCTTTAATCGTATGCAATAAGCGATGATCGCGAGCATACCGTCCGGATCGATGTGCATCGCTTCCATGATCGAGTAGTATTCGTTATATTCGTTAGGTAAAATATTGCGTGACGGCAACATCGCATGCAGTTGATCGTTAAAGTCTTTGTACTTTGTTTTCGAGAATTTTCTCAGAGCCAACGTACCCTTGTTTATTGCAAGATATTCTACGACCATCGGCGAAGACGAAATAATGTTGATTATGCCGGCATTTGCCCAGTATGAAAAAGCCTCGTTCACGATGTTTTGTTCGAGATTTAGCTTTTTGGCGATCTCGGTCTCAACATCGACTTCACCGCCAAAGTAAGCGATTGCCAGTCCGTAAAGATAGACTTTGACATAGTTTTCGGGAGCAAACGGCATAAAATCCGTAATGAACGCATTATCAATACGTATTTTCTCGTTTTCGGTAATTTCGCGTGACAGTTTTGCCTGCATAATTTTTTTGCCTCGTTTTTCCGTTATGTCCCAAAAATCGGTTGAAAAAACCGCTTGGGTATTATATAATAACACTATCGGGCGAATTTTACAAACAAATTTTACCCGCCGAAAGAAATTAACCATATTTTGCGGAGAAAACGAAGTAGATACACAATTTTTCCGTATAAAAAGACAAACTTACGGAGGAAGACCATGAAGTTACTGCACACTTCCGACTGGCACCTAGGGAAAAGACTCTACGGCAAATCAAGACTTGACGAGCAAAAAGCCGTTTTGGCAGAAATCACCGACATAGTAAGACGTGAGAGTATCGACGTTTTGCTACTTGCCGGTGACATTTACGATACATTCGTACCCATTGTCGAAGCCGAAGAGCTTTTTTACGAGACACTCACCGCATTGTCGAAATTATGTATTCCCGTCGTAATACCCGGGAACCATGACGATGCAGAGCGACTTACCGCACCGCGCGACCTAGCGAGAGTAAGCGGAATAGTCTTAGCCGGCGACGATGAACCGAATCGAAAGTTTTCGGGAATTTACGGTGGTAAACAGACGAATATCGAAACCGGCAAAAACTATGTGCGAATAACTCGCGACGGAGAGACACTTAACCTTGCGTTCGTGCCGTATCCGACCACTGCAAAGCTTATGGACATAGCCGGCGAAGAAGACTACAAGGACAAAGTTGCCTGCGAGATTGCAGAGGCTCAGTCATGCTTTAGAGATGGGGAAATAAATATCACAATGAGCCACCTGTTCGTGACCGGATCTATTACGACCGACGAACGCGACCTAGGCGGCACAAAACAACTTCCCAAGGAAAATCTCGGAGCAGACAAAGCCGTCTATACCGCACTCGGACATATTCACAAACCCATGACCGTATCAAAAACAAACAATGCTTATTACAGCGGATCGATACTTCCGTACAGCTTCGACGAAACCACGGAAAAACGTGTGATCGCAATCGATACCGACGGAAAGAAAACCGACATCACGTCTATAGCGCTCAGCCCTGTGAAAAAGCTATATAAAATTGAGGCAAACAGTGAAGAAGAAATACTTGACGCACTCGAAAATCATGCTGACGGTTATGTTTATATCGTGTATTCTTCACCGCGTCCGCTGTCCCCGTCAACCGCTTCGACAATGAAAAAGCATCTGGCGTTTTGCTATTTTGAGGCAAAACCAAACACGGTCACAGAAGAGGCGGTTGTAAAGCGAAAAGAAAAGACCGATCGCGAGTTGTTCGAGATGTTTTACGAAACGAAAGTTGGCATAAAACCGGACGAAGCACTTGTCGAGATTTTCTTAAAAGCCGTAAACGGCGAGAGACTATAAGGAGGAAATCATGCGTCCGTCAAGACTTACAATAGAAGGAATAAACAGTTTTATAGAACCGCAAACAATCGACTTCGATGCCGCGGGAGCGGATAATTTGTTTTGTATCTCCGGATCCACGGGATCGGGCAAAACCACGATAATCGACAGCATAATTCTCGCTCTGTACCGAAATCACGGCGAGAGAGGTAACCTCGACGAATACGTAAACCTCAGATGTGAGAAAGCCAAGATCTCGTTCCGTTTCGAATTAAGTGGCGACATTTACGATACCGAGCGCGTAATTACGAGGAAAAAGACAGGGAAAAACACATACGTTTTAATAAAAAACGGTACGCCGATCGCGGAAGGCGACGAAGCATTCGCAGTTGTCGGTGAAATGATAGGACTCGACGTAAAGGAATTTACCAACGTCGTAGTGCTTCAACAAGGCGAGTTTTCACGTTTCCTAAAAGCAAAAAAAGCCGAGCGCGTTACACTGATAACCAAGCTTTTCGACCTAGGACGTTTTGACGGAGCGTTTTCTGCATTTTCGGCAAAGAACCGAGAACTCGGTTCGACGTGTGACGGACTAAATGTTGCAATAGCGCATTTGCCCGACGTCAGCGACGAGAGCATAAAGGCAACCGAAACTGCGTTAAAGATTGCGGAAGAAAAGCAAAACGAGCTTGACAAACTTTCGGCAGAATTAAAGA
>CAVEYH010000050.1:0-1025 GCA_963620055.1 bacterium
GGCAAAAGATATTCGCGTGATAATTATTAAACTTGCCGATAGACTGCACAATATGCGTACAATATCTTCGTTGAGTGCCGAACGCCAGCATGCGATGGCGCAAGAGACGTTGGAGATTTTTGCTCCGCTCGCATCGCGCCTTGGTTTAAGTTATTTGAAATGTGAATTGGAAGACTTGTGCTTAAAAGTACTTGAGCCTGCGGTTTACGAATCGCTTGTTAGCGAAGTAGCATTAAAACGTGCAGAACGGCAAGAATTAGTAAATAGAATATGTTCACGTCTTACCGCGCTCCTAACGGAACTAAAAATAAAGGGCGAAGTAAGTGGTAGGCCAAAACATTTTTACAGCATCTATAAAAAGATGAAAAATAATAACCGCACATTTGATCAAATTTACGATCTTACTGCCGTACGTGTTATTGTTGAAAATGTTAAAGATTGTTATGAAGTTTTGGGCATGATTCACACCATGTGGAAACCTATTCCTGGTAGATTCAAGGACTATATTGCTGTTCCAAAACCCAATAATTATCAGTCATTGCACACGACGGTTATGACGACTTTTGGTATGCCTTTTGAAATACAAATACGTACATATGAGATGCATAAAATTGCTGAATATGGTATTGCCGCGCATTGGAAATATAAAGAAAATCGTGGTGCTGCAAATGAACTTGATGAAAAACTTGAGTGGCTTAGAGGAGTTATGGATGTTCAAAGCGAAAACTCTAGTCCACAAGAGTTTTATGAGTCATTAAAATTTGATCTGTATAGTGGTCAAGTATTTGTTTTTACCCCTAAAGGTGATGTTGTAACATTGGCAGAAGGGGCGACTCCGGTTGACTTTGCATACAATGTTCATAGCGCGATTGGAAACAAATGCATCGGGGCTAAAATAAATGGTAAAATTGTTCCACTTGAAACAAAACTTAATACAGGCGATTATGTTGAAATCATAACTTCACAATCTGCAAAAGGTCCAAGTCGTGATTGGTTACGTTTTGTAAAAACATCGCAAGCCAAAT
>CAVEYH010000050.1:1069-4203 GCA_963620055.1 bacterium
CAAAAATTAAAGCTTTTTTTAAAAAAGAGCTCAAAGAAGATAATATACGCAAAGGTAAAGAAATGCTTGAAAAAGAAGCAAAGATACGAGGCTATGTTCTTGGAAATCTTATGCTCCCCAAATGGCTCGATATCATCATGCAGCGTTACTCGATATCATCGCTTGATGATCTATACGCATCTGTCGGTTATGGTGGCTTTACTGTAAATCAAATACTGTCAAAGCTTATTGATTTTTATAAAAAAGAAGAGCGCGCTAAAATTCCAGCAAAAACGACAGGAGTAGTTCGCTCTATGTCGTCAGGTAGCGTTATAGTCAAGGGGCATGACGATTTGTTAGTGCGTATTTCAAAATGTTGCAACCCGGTTCCGGGCGATGACATTGTTGGGTTTATATCACGCGGTAGAGGAGTAGCAATTCATAGAAAAAATTGTCCTAACCTAAAAAATATTGAGGATTATAGACTTATTGAGGCGCATTGGGCAAATGATAGCCCGGCACCGTTCCCTGTTGCTATGCAAATAGAGGCGAGAAACGCAAATGGACTACTTGCAAAAGTGACAATGCTTATAAGCGAAATGAAGCTAACAATTACTAACATGAATGCTCGCGTTGATAAAGCGGGCAATGCAATTATAAATTTGTCTGTTACCGTAAACAACATTTCGGAATTTGATACAATTGTTAACAAAATCCAGTCGATACCGGATGTAGAGAAAGTGTTTAGGAGTAATGTCAGTTAATGAATGTTGCAACGATTACGGCAGGGGTGGTTAGTACTAATTCGTATGTTATATACAACACCGAGCATGAGTGCATAGTTGTTGATCCCGGTGATGGGACTAATGAAGTTATGGGATATTTAGAGAAGAATGGACTTAAATGCAAGTTTGTTCTCTTAACGCATGCGCATTTCGATCATTGTAATGGGTGTGCTAGATTTCAGAGACTAGGAGCAAAAGTCTATATGAGTGCCGAAGATGTTCCACTTTTGACTACGAGTGACAACCTTGCTGAAATGTTTGGAGAAAAATTGGAATCATTTGTTCCGGATATTATAATTAAAGACGGCGATAAACTGTCATTACTTAATGAAGAAATTATTGTTATAGCAACTCCGGGACATACGGCCGGTAGTGTTTGCTATATAATTAACAATGTAATATTTACCGGTGATACTTTATTCCGCTTGTCGATAGGTAGAACCGACTTTCCATTCGGGAATTTTTCCGATATTATATCATCTTTTACAAAATTGATAACACAAGATGGTGATTTTATAGTTTTTCCGGGACATGGAGAAAATACTACACTTGGTTATGAGAGGAAATTTAATCCATATGCTTGAATTTAGCACAAATAGAGATAGCATTTCAGCCGATCTTCTTGATGAGGTGAAGTTGTTTTATCCGTATATGGATGAGTGTTCGATTTCGATAAAACATCAATGCGACATTGAAACATTAGTCAATGGAGTAAATATTATAAATATAGTTTCCATTTGCGGAAAAGTATATAGATATAGTAATTTTTTACCCCAAAATAACGATGAGATTGAAATAAAACGTCGATATAAAAGAGCATGTAAATTAGCGATATTTAGAGCATTAACTGATTATACCGGTATTAAGCCACCATGGGGAAGTCTTACAGGGATTCGTCCGTCAAAGCTTGTGTATGACATGCTAAATAGCGGGTATAATCTTACTGAATGCGAGACTAAATTGCAAGCGGATTTTTGTGTTTCCAAAGAAAAATCAAAGCTCATATGTGAAATAGTGAAAAATCAAGCCGGAATATATGTACGTGATGAGAAGTTATTTAATCTATATGTTCATATTCCGTTTTGCACAACAAAATGTCATTATTGTGCATTTGCTACAGAGCTTTTCTCAAAATCGGAACATATTATACCAGAATATGTCAAATTGCTTCGTGCCGAAATTGAAGAAGCTTTGGAATTTATCTACCAAAGAGGTAAGTTATTTTCTGTGTATGTTGGAGGTGGAACTCCAACTGCACTTTCAGCAGAACAAATTTTTGAATTATTTAGTGTTTTTTCGCTTCGGGACGTTGAATTTACAATTGAAGCAGGTAGACCTGATACAATAACAAAAGAAAAACTTGAGGCAATTAAAGCAGTCGGAGCATCTAGGATATGCGTAAATCCGCAAACGCTTAACGATGAAACACTTGTCAAAATCGGTAGATCGCATACAGCGAGCGATTTTTTTGATAAATATTCTTTGGCGAAAAAATATGATTTTGATATAAATGTTGATCTTATTGCAGGGCTTAACGATGAAACAATTAACGATTTTATGCGATCACTAGATGCAGTAAAAGGACTTCGGCCTGAAAATATTACTGTCCATACATTGTCAAGGAAGAATGGCTCTCAACTTAAACAAAGTGGTAAATATGATAATGATGAAATTTCAGGAATGACTGAATATGCTTTTCGTACTTTATGTGACTGTGGATATTTACCATACTATTTGTATCGTCAAAAGCAAATGCTGGGGAATCTTGAAAATGTTGGTTATTCGCTTTCTAAAAAGCAATGTAAAAATAATATTACAACAATGGAAGATTGCATGAGTGTAATTGCATGTGGAGCAGGATCTATAACAAAAGCTGTAGATTTTACACATGGAAAAATCACAAGATTCGCTGCGCTTAGAGATTCAGCACTGTATATTGAAAGATTTGCTGAGAAAGCGGAAGAAAAACGAAAATTCCTTCAAAAACAGTTTACAAATATTTAATATGATGTTATACTAACTAAGTACCTCGTTTCCACAAGTTTGGGAATCTCCGTCCCGATACTTAGGTGCGAGGCGAATAAAATATCCATGGAGGTAAAAATATGGACAAGGAAACAAAGGCACAGATTATTGCCGAGTACGCAACACATGAGGGAGATACGGGTAGCCCTGAGGTTCAGATTGCTCTTTTAACTTATCGCATAAATCATCTTACTGAACATCTTAAGGCTCATGCAAAGGATTATCATTCTCGTCGTGGTCTGCTTCAGATGGTTGGTTCTAGAAGAAGTCTTTTGAACTATCTTAAAGAGCTTGACATTGAGAGATACAGACAGATTATTGTAAAACTCGACTTAAGAAAGTAAT
>CAVEYH010000050.1:4213-7011 GCA_963620055.1 bacterium
AGGTGCGGCGATACCGTTGTTATGACTAATGTTAACATGTCGCCGGAGCCACGTCCGGGTATGGATTTTTTTCCATTAAGCGTAGATTTTGAAGAAAAGATGTACGCAGTTGGTAAGATCCCTGGTAGTTTTAAACGTCGCGAGGGCAGAGCAAGCGATAAGGCCATACTTACATCAAGACTTATTGATAGGCCTATTCGTCCATTATTTCCTAAGGGACTTTTTAACGACGTTTGTGTTGTAGCAACAGCACTTTCAGTCGATACAAATATTCCGCCGGAAGTGTATGGTATGATTGGATCGTCCATTGCATTATCTATTTCGGATATTCCGTTTTACGGACCGACAGGATCGGTAGTTGTTGGTTATGTTGACGGGCAATATGTTATAAATCCTGATTGTGAGCAGAGAGCAAGGAGTCAGATGCATGTTTATGTATCCGGCACTGCAGATGCGATTATGATGGTCGAAGCAGGCGCAAACGAAGTTTCCGAAGAAGTTATGCTTGGCGGCATCCTTTACGCCCATGAAGAGATTAAAAAGCAAGTTGCATTCATCAATGAAATCGTCAAGGAAGTTGGCAAAGAAAAGCTAAAAGTGGAACTCTATACGATCCCCGAAGAAATCAATGTTGCTGTTCGCGAGTTTGCGGGTAAACTTGTAGACGAAGCTCTTGCCGAAACTGACAGACAAGAAAGACAGAAGAAGCAGGATGCTGTTGATGAACAAGTTGTTGCACACTTTGCGGATATATATCCCGATAATCTTCGTGAAGTTAAGGACGTTATTTATTATATTACAAAAGAAAAAGTTCGCGCAAAGATACTTAACGAGGGTTTCCGTCCCGATGGCAGAAAACTTACCGAGATACGTGATATATGGTGTGAAGTTGGTTTGCTTCCGCGTGTTCATGGCTCGGCTGTGTTTACTCGTGGTCAATCGCAGGCGCTGTCTACTTGCACACTAGGTATGATGAGTGAAGTCCAGAAGCTTGACAATCTTGATGACGAAACATTTAAGAGATATATGCATCATTATAACTTCCCGGGATATAGTTCTGGGGAGGCTAAACCACTTCGTAGCCCCGGACGTCGTGAGATCGGTCATGGCGCATTAGCCGAGCGTGCACTTGAGCCGGTTATCCCGCCTGAAGCAGAGTTTCCATATTGCATTCGTACAGTTAGCGAAATTCTTAGTTCAAACGGTTCTACTTCACAGGCTAGTGTTTGTGGTTCTTGTTTAGCACTTATGGATGCCGGAGTACCAATTAAGGCACCTGTTGCGGGCATTGCTATGGGGCTTGTTAAAGATACGGAAAGCGATAGAGTGGCAATTATGTCCGATATCCAAGGAATGGAAGACTTTCTTGGTGATATGGACTTCAAAGTTGCAGGCACTACAAAGGGTATTACCGCTATTCAAATGGATATCAAAATCAAAGGCATTGACGAAAAGATTCTACGTACGGCACTTAATCAGGCTCGTGAAGGTAGACTTTATATTCTTGACAAGATGCTAGCCGTTCTTCCAACTCCGCGTAAAGAACTTTCGCCGTGGGCTCCGAAAATCATCTCTTTCTCGATTGATCCTGAAAAGATTGGTGATGTAATTGGCAAACAGGGCAAGGTTATTAACAAAATTATTGAAGAAACCGGTGTTAAGATGGATATCGAAGATGACGGTACCGTATATATTTCTACTAATGATACCGCAATGGCTCAAAAGGCAAAGAATATTGTGTTATCAATAGTTGATGAGCCTGTTCCAGGCAAGATTTATGAGGGCCCAGTTGTTCGAACTATTGAGATTGGTGCTTTTGTCCAGATTTCGCCCAATAAAGATGGCATGATTCACATATCAAAACTTGCAAAGGAGCGTGTTGAAAAAGTTACCGATATTGTCAATGTCGGTGATATGGTTAGAGTTGAGGTTATTAAAATTGACGAAAAGGGCAGAATTAACCTTCGCTTAAAGGAAAAACTCTAATCGGTACTTGTGTAAATAATACAATGAATTAAAAATCATATATCCGTCCACAATAGGGCGGATTATGTTTTATGTGAAATTTAAGGAGATAATATGATTAAAATTTTAACGTATGGGAATGGCTTAAGAGTCGCTGTTTGCAATGTGCCTAGCGTAAGATCTGTTGCGTCAGGTTTTTGGATAGGTGTCGGTAGTGGCTACGAAAATACGACAAACAATGGAATATCACATTTTACGGAGCATGTAAATTTTAAAGGAACGAGCAAATATTCTGCATTTGATATATCAAATCGTTTTGAACATCTGGGTGCTAATTTTAATGCATTTACAGGAAAAGAATGTACATGTTTTTATGCTAAATCAGTTGACGAATATTCGGAGGAATGTTTCGAATTATTGTCTGATATAATTTTAGATTCAGTATATCCACCCGAAGAACTTGATAAAGAACGTAAAGTTATTGTCGAAGAAATCAATATGGTTGAAGACACCCCCGAAGATATTTGTTATGACGAAATAGCAACTGCAACTTATGGAGAAAGAGGACTTGGCAAAACAATTTTAGGTCCTGTTAATAATGTTATGTCATTTCAAAAATCTGATGTAGATAAGTTCATAGCGCAGTATTATTCTCCTCAAAATACAGTTATTACATTTACGGGTAATATTACGGAAAGTGAAGCAGATGCATTAGTAAACAAGTACGTCCTTCCGAGATATAAAAAAGTATATCCCAACATTACTGACACAAAAGATGTTTTTAATTATAGGGTCTATCGCGAAAGAATTAAGGATTTTGAGCAGTCCAACAT
>CAVEYH010000051.1:0-6956 GCA_963620055.1 bacterium
CTTCGGTACCGTCCTATACAACGTAAACGACAGTTATACGGGCTAAAATGTAAATACATATAAAATGCAGAGAAAGAAGAACGAGAGAAATGGAAAATAATCGTAAAAACAAGCAGACACCGGCACGCAAGCGCTGGCGATCGATATTGATAACGGTAGCGTGCGACGTGCTGTTCGCGGTACTTGCGTTCTACATTGCACGCACGATAATGTTCTTTAAGATAGAGAATCCGAACGAGTATCTCAGCAGTGAGATCTTGATCGCGACGGCGGCTATCGTGACGACGATCGTCATGTTGGTTGTGTTCGATAGCTACAATGTGTTGTGGCGCTATGCCGGCAGAGTTGAGTTTTTGAAATTCGTTCTGTCATACGTTGCGTCCTTTGCCGTGATGCTACTGTTCAAGCTCATTTTGAAAGCGACGGTAGATGTCGAAGTATGGATTCCGCTCATTCTCATGTACATGCTGTTTAGCGCGATTCTCAGCGGATCGATGCGCTTTTTCTACGGAATCGTTCAATATTTCAAGCACGTTCGCTACATGGTCGACGACAAATCAATGCCGAACATGAAACGCACGATCGTGATCGGTGCGGGCTATACGGGCTCGCTCGCGATCAATCGTTTTATCAATAACCCGACGGATGGCTATTACCCCGTTGCCGTTATCGACGACGATCCGGACAAGCAGGGTAGGCGCATTTACGGCGTAGAAGTCGAAGGCGGTGTTGCGGATATTCCCGAGATCGTAAAAAAGCACAATGCGGATGCGTTCGTCATTGCGATAATGAGTATCACAAAGTCGCAACTTCGTCATATTTACGACGTTTGTTCGCCCTTTAACCTTCCAATAAAAATCATGCCGGCAATAACCAATGCCGAAGGAATGACAAACAGCGTCAAGTCGCTCCGTGACATCAAGATCGAGGAACTACTCGGTCGTGACGAGTTCAAGGTCAAGCAGGAGCTTATCGACGTGGCGGTAAAAGACAAAGTAGTCATGGTCACGGGCGGAGCCGGTTCGATCGGTTCGGAGCTGTGCCGTCAGGTCCTCAACTTCGGTTGCAAGCACCTTATAATTTTCGACCAGCACGAGAACGGAATGTTTTTCCTCAACCAAGAGTTCGTCAAAAAGTACGACACTTCGCGCTATACCCTAGTCATGGGCACTGTGCGCGAGCGCGATAAACTAGTCGAAGTAATGAGCGAGTACCACCCCGACATTATTTTCCACGCGGCGGCGTACAAGCACGTCCCGATGATGGAAATCTCCGCTACAGAGGCGATCAAAAACAACGTGTTCGGTACACTCAACGTCATCGAGGTTGCCGAGAGTATGGGTGTCAAAAAGTTCGTGCTTATCTCCACCGACAAGGCGGTCAACCCCTCCAATATAATGGGCGCGAGCAAGCGTATTGCCGAGATGCTCATCGAGACGCGCGGTAAGACGTTCAATATGCAAATGGCGGCAGTGCGTTTCGGAAACGTGCTAGGCTCTAACGGCAGTGTCATTCCGGTATTTTTACAACAGATCAAAGAGGGCGGTCCGATCACGTTGACCGACCGCTATATAAAGCGTTATTTTATGTCGATTCCCGAGGCGGTGAGACTCGTGCTTCAAACGGGCGCATTTGCCGATAACGGTGAGATTTTCGTGCTTGACATGGGCGAGCCGGTGTACATCTACGACCTTGCGTGCGACCTCATCAGGCTCAACGGACTCGTGCCGGAGCAAGATATCGAGATCAAGGTCACGGGACTTCGTCCGGGCGAAAAAATGTTCGAAGAGCTTCGTTATGATACCGAAGCCGTCGACACCACTCTGCACGAAGGCGTGTTCGTGAATAAGCTCGCATCCATCGACAGAACAGCATTCGACGAAAAACTCGCTCGACTTCGTACACTTGCTTTTGACGAGGACGTCGATGGCACTACCGACATGATCTTTACGATCGTGCCCAGCGAGTACCGCAAAAAGAAAGAAAACAAGTAACTCGTATCCGTGAAAACCGAAACAAGGTTTTGCGGCAAAAAGTTGTTTTTGAATAAGCGATTTTATTTACAAACCGACGTGTCGGGTTACGGCAAGATATTTTATCGCGATTGTGTAACGGGAAGGACTGCGATTAAGAAAAATGGAAATGGAAACTTGGCAAGCGATCATACTCGGACTCACCCAAGGACTAGGTGAGTTTTTGCCTATATCGAGTAGCGGACACCTTATTTTGGTAAGGCGCATGATGGGACTCGAGGGCGAGTATCTCATGTTTGACGTAATGCTACACGTCGGCACGCTTTTTGCTATTTTCATTGTGTTTTTCCGTGACCTTTTGGCACTGTTCAAGCCACCGTTTAAGACGATAGGATTGATTATTTTGGCATCGATTCCTGCCGTTCTCGTCGGTTTTTTTGCGAACGATTTTATAGAATCGTTTTTCGCGGACGGCAAATACCTGTGTTTTTTCTTCCTATTTACGGCGGTTCTCATGTTTGCGACGGAGTTTATCTCGGCAAAGACCACCGAGACCAAACCGCTGGGAATAAAGACAGCGATAGCGATGGGCCTCATGCAGGGCGTAGGCGTTTTCCCCGGTATATCGAGGAGCGGTAGCACGATTTTCGGCGGAGTGGTGGCAAAGACCGATCGCGAAGAAGTAGCAAAATTTTCGTTCTTTATGAGTATTCCGATTATTTTGGGATCGGCGGTGCTCGAACTTATCAAAGTCGATTTTTCGTCTGTAAATTGGACATGCACGATAGTCGGCATGTTCGTGAGTTTTCTTAGCGGACTTGGCGCGGTAAAACTCATGATGCTGGCTATAAAAAAAGCAAATTACAAGTGGTTCGGGCTGTATCTCGTCGTTGTGGCGGTACTGTCATTTATCTTCTTGTTTTTGGGGATCTAGTATAAATGCTGACAAAATTACGTAGCAACAGAATAATTTCACGCATTGCGGAATTTTTCGATAAAAAATATTTTCCGTTTATCGTGGGCGTGGTGATCGCATTGTTTCATATCACGGGACAAAACGAAGTCGGCTATATATTCGTGGCCGTCATGCTCGCGTTTATCAATCTTTGTTGCGCGGATATTCGTCCTGCCGTACCCGTTGTGTTCATGGCAATACTGGTCACTTCCACGCGTGGCACCGGCTACATGCAGTCGGCACTGGAATTTTTCACGCGCACTAGCGTCATAGCGGTAATAGCCGTCGCACTCGCATTGATCGTTGTGACCGCTCTACTTAGACTGTATTATGATAAAACCGTACTAAATTGTTTCCGCGGACGCAAGCTTCTATACGGCTTTGTCGCGCTGTCGGTTGCGATGTTGCTCGGAGGACTGGGGAGTGAGTATTTTGCCGAGGATAGTCTCGGACTCGCGTTCACCTTGATTCTTGCGGGGCTCGTGCTGTACCTGTTTTTCTCGGGTACGCTTCACCGTCGCGAAGACGATCTCGAATACGTCGCGTACTGTTGCATGGCTACCGCTTGTGTGGTTATTGCCGAACTTATCGCGCTGTACGCCAGAGTTTACCACGTGGGCATGCCACTCGACGGAGATTTCAAGAGTCTACTCGTCATCGGTTGGGGAATAAGCAACCCGATCGGCGAACTGCTCGCATTCATGCTCGCACCCGTATTTTTACTCGTATATAAGCGTAAGCACGGCTGGCTGTACTACTTGTTCGCAGTCGCGCAAATGATCGCGGTGTACTTTACGCTCAGCCGTAACGCATTGCTTTTCGGTGTAGCCGTGTTCGTTTCGCTCACTGCCGTATGTATTATAGGCAGCAAAAACCGCATAGGCGTCTCCGTCGTTGCGGGAGTCGTAATCGTGGGACTTGCGCTACTTTTCGGACTCGGTCACGATACCGATGCAATTAAAAACGTCTTTGCGTTCATTGCAAAAATGGGCGCGAGCGACAACGGCAGATTCGTGCTGTGGCGCAGATTTTGGGAATTTTTCCTCGAATATCCGATTTTCGGCGCAAGTTTTACGGCATGCGGAACACTCGGTCAGGCAAGCATACGGATGGCGCACAATACGATTCTACAATTGCTCGGCAGTTGTGGTATCGTGGGAATTATAGCGAACGGCTATCACCGCGTGCAAACCGTGTTGATCTTTACGAAAAGACCGAACATGTCGCGCACGATTATGGGCGTTGCGTTACTGTGCTATATACTGATGGGACTACTCGATCCGATCTATATGTTTGCGAACTTTACGATATATTATTCGATAATACTCGTGTTTGCGGAGAACGATCTAAATCATAGCGAGGGCATCTCTAAGGTGGCTAATGCTATGACCGATAATGCGGTGGTGACGACTACCGACGGAACGAGTGACACTACTACCGAGAATGTTACTGCGGCTTGCGAAAACGAAAACACAAGCGGGAACGGAATAAATGCGGAGGTTACGGCAAGTGACTAGGCCCAGAGTGGTATTTCCGTTTACCGAGGCGGGCATGGGACACATTATGCCCATGCGCAGTATTGCCGACGAATTCGAAAAATTATACGGCGACCGCGTGGAAGTGGTGCGCTCGTCCTTCTTTTCCGAGAGCGGTGACGAGAACTTGAAAAACTACGAACAGCACCTTCACGACGAAGTTGTCAAACATAACAAACATGCGATTTACGGATGGTTTGCCACATTTTCAATGGATTTTTGGGGAACGCACATCTCTAGTTGGGCGACGATGCGCAAGTGGATCGAGGGCGCATACGATGCCGGAGTCAAGCACATGGCGGAGCTGAAACCCGACCTTGTTTTTAGCACGCATTGGGCAACGAACTATTATGCGCGCGATATTGAGCCGAGACCGTTGACGATCATGTATTGTCCGGACGCGCACGTCAACACGCTGTTTCGTTACGATGCGGATCTTGTCTTGACGTCCATGTCCACGGGGTATGACCGCGCACTCAATCACCACAGCCACAGATTCAACAAAGACAACCTAAAACTTGTGCCGTTTCTCATTCGCGAAGAGGCGTTTTCGGTAGATAGAGACAAGACATTAAACCGCAGAGAACTCGGGCTTGACGAGAATAAGTTCACCGTCGTGCTTGCCGAGGGCGGTTACGGTATCGGCAAAATGCAGAAAATTTGCGAGATCGCGATCGAACGTGACTTTCCGATAAATCTTGTGCCGATTTGTGGAAAAAACACAGAACTGTACGAGTACTTTTTGACACTGAAACCGAAGGGAAAACTCGGATTTTATCCTATGGGGTTTGTGACGAACATTTTCCCTTACCTTGCGAGTGCAGACCTGTTTTGCGGAAAATCCGGTGCGAGCATGATGGCAGAACCGTGCTTTTTCGGCTTGCCGACCATTGTCACGCACTATGCGACCAAGATCGAACGGCTGATCGGCGAGTATTACATTAACACCGTCGGGAACGCGATCAAGCAGTTTAATCCGCGTAAAACCGTCGACCTTATCGAGAAATTTATGGCGGATCCGTCGTTGCTTGTGCCGTACACGGCGGCGGCAGAGGCGCAGAGGAACAATTACGGTGCGAGAAATACCGCCGACATTATTTTCGATTTGCTAAAAACGAAATTCCCCGAGCTTGAGTAAAAAGGAGGGTTTCACCACCCCAACTATAACCCGTAACTTTTTTATAACGACGGGTGCATTATTCTATACGGCAAGCGCGAAAAACAATCTCAATAAAAACACGTACGGTATTGCGATAGACTAACGATTGACTATGACGCAAAATTGTGGTAAAATACGGCTATATCATATAGGCGTATTTTTTGTGCGCAAAATTACGGAGGCGGTTATGGCTAAGATAACATACAAGACACCTATCGTCGAGATGCAGGGCGACGAAATGACGAGAATATTGTGGGATTGGATCAAGGAGATTTTGATCGTTCCGCATGTTGAACTGAATACCGAGTTTTACGATCTTGGACTACCGAACCGTGAGAAAACCGCCGACCGAGTCACCGTAGATGCGGCGGAAGCGATAAAGAAATATCATGTCGGTGTAAAGTGCGCCACGATCACCCCCAACGCTCAGCGCGTGGAGGAATACAAGCTGTCCAAAATGTGGTTGTCGCCAAACGGCACGATCCGTGCGATACTCGACGGCACGGTTTTTCGTTCGCCGATACTTGTGGACGGAGTAAAACCGTACGTGCCAACGTGGACGAAGCCTATCACGATCGCACGTCACGCATACGGTGACGTATATCGCAACAGCGAACTACGCGTTGACGGCAAAGCAACGGCGGAACTTGTGGTAAGGTACGAGGACGGCAGAGAAGAGCGCAAGAAAATAGCGGACTTTAACGGCGCGGGTGTCGTTCAGGGCATACACAATCTCGATGCTTCGATATCGTCGTTCGCGCGTTCGTGCTTTAACTACGCACTGTCTACGCATCAAGATATTTGGTTTGCGACAAAGGACACTATCAGCAAGACTTACGATCACCGTTTCAAGGATATTTTTGCCGAGATTTTTTCGGCCGAGTACGCAGACAAGTTCAAGGCGGACGGCATCAATTACGAGTACACGTTGATCGACGATTCCGTCGCAAGAATCATGCGCACGGCGGTTTCATTTGGGCATTAAAGAATTACGACGGCGATGTAATGAGCGACATGGTGGCTACGGCTTACGGATCGCTCGCGATGATGACCAGCGTGCTGGTTTCTCCCGACGGCAACTACGAGTACGAGGCGGCGCACGGTACGGTCACTCGCCACTACTACAAGTATCTAAACGGCGAGGAGACTTCCACAAATTCGGTCGCTACGATCTTTGCATGGAGCGGAGCACTCCGCAAGCGCGGTGAAATCGAGAACAATGCCGAGCTTGTCGCATTTGCCGAAAAACTCGAAAAAGCCACGATTACGACTATCGGCGAAGGCTATATGACCGGTGACCTTGTGGGCTTGTTCCAAAAAGAAGGCGTCACCCC
>CAVEYH010000052.1:0-4741 GCA_963620055.1 bacterium
GAGCTAGCATGTATCCGGGCGAGAAGATCAAGCTCAGCTACGACTTTAAACCATGGTATGCCGAGTCAAAATACGACCTCAGTTACGAGTCTAGTAACGAATCGATAGCCAAGGTTGACAGCGACGGCACCGTATATGCGCTTGCGGAAGGCTCGGCAAGCATTACGCTCACCGCCACCGACAAGACAACCGGCAAAGTTTCCAATATCCGTGCAACCCTGTCGGTTACGGTAAAAAATCCGTTCGTCATCGAGAACCGCACGCTTGTCGCATACAAAGGACTCGGCGGAGATGTTGTAATACCTGATGACGAAGGTATATTATATATCGGCTCGTATGCATTCTGCTTGTACACCACCGATAACACCATTCAACTCACGGATGACGACTACGACGCAAACAAGATTCCGGACAGCAACAAGACGATCACCGGCATCACCGTTCCGGAGGGCGTAACTGAGATTCAAAAATATGCATTCTATAACTGTGAATCGTTAGAGAGTATCACGCTCCCCGAATCGTTAAAGTATATTAGAGAATATACGTTCTACGGCGACAAGAGCCTAAAAGAAGTCAATCTCAAAAAAGATACGATCGTAATCGGAGCAAATGCGTTCCGCGGTTGTACGTCGCTTGAAAGTATAGATCTTAGCAAGGTTTATGCAATAGGCGACAGTGCATTTCGTGGTTGCACATCGCTTACATCGGTTGATCTTACGACACTTCGTAACGCTGGTAAACAAATTTTCTCCGGTGCATCCAAATTAAAGAATATCACGATGAACGAGAACACTCGCCTTGCATACGCAATGTTCGCAGGAACGGCGATCGAAACACTCGATATTTACGAGAGAATAGAAGTACCTCAATTCTGTTTTGCAAACTGTGATAAACTAACCACAGTCAATATCAAGAATTCGATACTTTCTATCGGTATGGGTGCATTTAGCGGTTGTACCGCGCTCACTTCCGTCAACTACGATAACGGTGTGACGGTAGGCGAGTTCGGCGCGCAAGCATTCTACAACGATACATCATTAAAGACGTTCAAGCTACCGAACAATTCAGTTTCTTTTGGAGGATATTGCTTCTATAAATGTGGCAATCTCGAAGAAATCGTGTTCGATGCAAATAGTGATATAGACAATATCGGCGGAACGATTTTCCAAGATACAAAACTTGCAAAATTCACCGTATCGTCCGAAAATCAAAATTACAGTGTATCGACAGACAATAGATTTTTACTGTCGAAAGACGGCAAAACCATTATATTCGTGGCGCTCGGCGGAACTAACGAATCGACGACAAGTGCAATCGATTACGGCACGCTTACACTCGGCACGGAATACGACGAGATCGCACCCAGCGCATTCGTCGGCGTAAAAGTTAGCAAAATCGAGATACAGAATCCGAACATGAAGATCGGTGCATACGCATTTGCCAACAACACGAGCATCCAATCGCTTGTCTTGCCCGCAGACGGAAACGTCGAGATCGGCGACTATGCGTTTGCATACGCTACGAGCCTCAAAGAAGTACAAAATCTGGACTCGGCAAGCATTATTGCACCATACGCATTCCGTAGTACCGGACTTACGAAAGTCACGATAGGCGACAATGCAACTATCGGAGAGGGCGCGTTCTTCGAGTCCTCCGTAAAAGTTCTCACAATCGGTAAAAACACATCGTTCGATTTAGGCGTATTCCAAAACTGCACCGCACTTGAGAGAATCGTGTTCCCGACACTTGCGGACGGAGAGACAGCAAACATTACTTTTGGCACGGCATGTTTTGCGTATGACAGGGCACTTGTTGCAACGGGTAGCGGTGATAGTTTCAGTCTAAAAAATATTACTACCGAGATTCCGGCTCAGGCATTTTACGCTTGTAGCGCAATTAGAGCGATTGATCTTACCGGAGTGGCAAAGATCGGTAATGCCGCATTTGCGGATTGTTCGTCCATCGGCTCCGTTACACTGTCGGAAGGCTTGACAACAATCGGTGACGGTGCATTCGGCAATTACAGCACATCGTACACGGCCCCCGCAATTACAGCGATTACGCTCCCGTCTTCATTAAAATACCTAGGTAGCGCGGCATTTATGAATTGCACAAAACTTACTTCGATAACAATCCCCGAAGGTGTTTCATTCGTTGCGGGTGATGCAAAGTCCACGGACGATGCCACCATGATCCACTTAAACGGCAATTACATTTTCTATGGTTGCACGTCACTTACCGAAGTAAACCTTCCTTCATCGGTAAAACGCATCGGCAAGTACATGTTTGCGACATGCGAACTTCTCAGCAAGATAAACCTCGGTAACGTCACCGAAATCGACGACTACGCATTCACGCAAATAGTAAGTCCTGATAAAGGCCCGTCGTTAAAGACCGTGGACCTATCGAAAGTTGTGTCTATAGGCGAAGCGGCTTTTGCAAGAAATACCGCACTTACCGGTGTAATCACGGCGCCGTCACTTAAGAACTTAGGTGCGTACGCATTTATGAATACCGGTATAATCGGATTTAACGCACCGTCACTTGAAACTATCGACACATACGCATTTAACAACGTAAGCGGACTTACGTCGTTCGCATTCTCAAAGAATATAAAATCTATCGGCGAAGCAGTATTCGTAGGTTGTACCGCTCTTACGGAATTTACAGATTATTACGGCAATAGCGATGCCACGATCAATTCATACGCACAGGTTTCAGACAGTATTTTGTACACAATCATGCCGTCCGGCGGATTACAGCTTACCGCCGTTCCCGCAGGCATGAATATCGACACGCTCGAAGTAGCGGAAGGGACCACGCGCATTGCAATGTACGCAGGCAACGAGAACAAAAACATCGAAGTAATCATACTTCCTACATCGTTAAAGTTTATCGGTGCTTTTGCGTTCTATGGTTACGACAATCTCGGTGATGTTGAATTCCGCTCATACTCGGCGCCTGCGCTTGAATCATCCGCGAACAATTTGACTCTATCCGAGACCGATCCGCAGTATGACCTTCTAAAACCCGTTTACGACATTTACGGCGATCAGCTTTATTACACGAACTTTATAACGCTTATCGGTAAACACAAGGCCATCAACATGATATTGCCGAAAAACGAAACACTCGAGGGTTACGATTCGCTTGTTTATGAAGTTTACTTCGGCAAGGCAAGCGATGCGACTAGGAGCGGTTATGAGGCGATGGACAAGAGCATGACTCAGTTTATCGAGTACGCAAACGACGTTATCGCGCTCGGAGGAACGGACAATATCACCACGAACGACGAAACACTTGTAAGCAATGCCGTTGCGGCGTACAACGCAGTCAAGCAAGATCCTACACAATTCGGTTATACCACGGCAGAGTGGAACAAAATGTACAATGCCGTATTCGATGCAAAAGCAAAGATCACTTCGATCAAGTTGTCGAAGGCAACCGAAAAAGTTCGTACGCTTGCAGCAAAACTAACCGCCGACGACTTCCCGACAAAATTCACAATAGACAAGCTTGACTATCTCAAGGGAATCGCAGCCGAGATCGACGAACTTGAAGCATCCGACAGAGCATTGCTTGACCTAACGAAGTACAATGCGCTACTCGAATCGTTCGGCAATTACGTTGCATCGGTAAATAACGAGGCAGGTGCGATTAAGGAAACGGCAAATAGCGCAGTTACCACAGCAATGGCTGTTGCCGGTGTTGTAACCGGAGTGGCGGCAGCGATTGTTGCAGTAGTCAAAAGAGTTGTATTTTAAGGAGGCGTAAAGTGAAAACAAAGAATTTACGCAATATAATAAAGAAAACGGCGATAGCGCTTGTCGTACTTGCAGTTGCGTTTACGGCATTTGCATGCGGTAGCACAGGCTCTATCGAAGGCATGTACAAGACTTATGCTTCATCGGTAGAGAAGGCAAAGACCGTCACTGTCTCGCTTGTATACAAAGACAACGAAACGGCCGTCTATTCGTCGAAAACCGTGTATGTATTTTCATCCGATACATCGGCGGAAGTCACCGAAACAATAACTTCGATTGACACGGCAACATTTGCAAATAAAGAAACCACAACCACCGAAACGCGCGAGACAAAAAAAACTGACATGGTTGCGGTCAAGCTCGAAAGCAAACTTATAAACACGGGGTACAAACTCTCTAACGGCGAGCTTACCGGTGAAGTCAGCGGCGCGGATAACATTAAAGAATTTATCGGCGGAGAAATCCCGGTGTTCGGTGCAGTGAACTTCACAATCAAATTCGAGAACAACAAGATAAGTCTCGTTAAATACACGTTTGTTACCGAAACGCAGAAAAATGCGGAAGTAACTTATATATACGCATATTGAGGAGAGAATGCAAATGAAACTAAGAAAAATAATTAGCGTTTTGCTTGTTGCAGTGCTTACGCTCTCGCTCGCAGTTTCTTGTGGCGACGAAAAACAACTCACCGCACCCACAGGGCTCACGGTTTCTACCGAAGGACTTGTCAGCTGGAACGCGGTTGAGAATGCGACCGGTTACGTCGTAAAAGTCAACGATAGCGAATATGACGTTACGGAAACTCAGTATCAACTAACGGACACTTCTGCGAGTGCAACGATTTCCGTCTATGCCACGGCAAATGGCTATAAAAATTCGGAATCGGCGAGTACCACATTTACCGTAACCGCACCGTCAAAACTCCATACCGTTGCAATCAAGGCTCCCGACAGTGTTCGAGGTTACAAGGATAACAC
>CAVEYH010000052.1:4751-6893 GCA_963620055.1 bacterium
TAACACAGCTACATTAAAGGCCTATATCGACGGCGAACAAACCGGCGAAGTAGAGTGGAAGGTTACATCAGGCTCGGATTATGTCAGTATTGACGGCGAGGGCAAAGTCACCGTACTACAAGACGTGACCGGTGATAAGATCATAAAGGTAACTGCAACGACAAAAGACGACGCACTCTCGTATGCGGAAACCGAATTTATCGTAGCAGCAAAGCCGGTGCTTACACAAAGCATGCTTGATGCGGTAGCGCAATCTACCGTCGCGTTTGAAGGCTTTGTAAGACTTGACGTCTACGAAAACAAACTCGGATCAAAAGGTAAATTCAGCTCTACCTATATGTCAACCGTAAGAACGGCTATGGACGGCAACAACTGGTTCTCGGAATATACCGATGCATCACTAGGCGTAAATCAACGCATATTCTGTCGCAACGTGGATGGAATCGCTACACAAATCGGTGTCAATCTCATGAACGAAGAACAAAGCTACACCATGAAAGACGATGACGGGAATGCCATCTCATGGGTTGATTCCGGCTTTTATAATAGCTTTATCGGACTTACTGTCGACGATTTTACGTTTAACGAAACCGATTGGCGTTACGAGTACGTATCAAAGGGAAGCGACGACGAAACGATCGCGCGCATCAACGCTTCGGCAAATCCGTATTCTCTCGAACCGCTAAACTTACAACTAATTATCGACGATGGCGAAATCATGGGCATATATTCGCTTGCAAAAGACGATCTCAATATCGCAGCCGGCTATATCACCGAACCGAGATTATACGTTGCAATGGATGTCGGTGAAAATGTAAACGTACCCACCATCGGCAAGTATAAAAATTATGACGACTATGCCGTCGATACAGACGAATATAACGTACTCAAAAAGCTCCACGATGCAGTCGAAGATGCAAGAAACGCAACATGTTATAACCTCACAATCACGCATGTTCAGAATTCCAGCATATCCAGCACGATGAGCATTACCGAGGGATACGAAGAAACAATCATGGCGGACAAGTGCTATTTCCGCGAGTATGATATTCTCAATCAAGGCACGACGAGTGAAAGAATCGTTTATCGCGATTCTCAGTACGGTTATCGCAAAATAAGCGACAATCTTTATAATTCATACTATAGCTCGATCACGACCGACAAAATTACGGGTGAGAGCGCTTTATCGTTTACGCCGTCGCGTGCGTTTGCCGCCGATTTTAAGGAAGCAAAACCGTCACTTGCGTTCAGCGAAGCAATCTTTACGAGCTATGCCGTCGACGAAACTAACGGATCGATAACATACTATGTTGACGAAAATATGTATTCCGTCGCAACCACGTTCTATAAAGGAATCGGCAACGACATTGCACTTTACGGAATATTCGCAACAAAAGGTTATGTCAACAACTCACCGTTCACGCCGTTTGTCACTGTTAGCAGTGAAGGTGTGCTTGAGGGGGCGGGATTCTATTATAATGTCGGCTATATGTATGGCGTAATGATTATCGAATATACCAATTATAACGACAGTGAAAATGTGACTATCGATGCGGACATCGAGACGGCTATCAATGCAATGGTAGTGCGCCAGTTGCCTTCATCTTGGGAAGAACTCGATATCACGGTTACCGTTACGGATTCGAGCACCGGCAAAGAAACGGATGCGTACTACAAATTTACCGAATACGTTCCCGCATACTTTACAAAAGTCGGTACACCCATGACCGCCGATGCCGAGGTCCCGTTCTTCGGAGAAGAAGAGTGTCTCGGTGATACCTATGGCTTTGGTATGACCGCAAAGTACAGAAATGATCTTAATGCGACAGCAAAAGACGCAATCCTTCTTTACTACGACGTACCGCTCGATATCGACTACACGATCCAAACTTCGCTAGACAAAGTAGATGCTTTCTTAAAGTCAAAAGGCTATACGCAGAACGCTTCGGGAGAGTATAGAAACACGAGTAACAATCTTGTAATTATTCCCAAAGACTCCGACTTAGATTTAATTTTCTATATTTACGTCGACAAGGAGTAGAGAATAATAGCGGTCAGGTACACTTTTGTTAATCAAAGTGCGATACTTTTGTGAAAAAAAGTGAAAATTTATGCATTATTTTGAAATTACTTGCATAAAAG
>CAVEYH010000053.1:0-6889 GCA_963620055.1 bacterium
CCATTAACCGCGCACTTACTACCACAATTAAAAAATAACTAAACCTTAACTCACAATTAAAAAATAATTAAACCTATTAAAAAAGATTTTTGTTACTTGTTTTTCGTGTGAAAAAAGTTTTAAGGCAAGCATACTTCCACGCGGTTTCTGCCGTTTTCCTTAGCCTTGTACATTGCCTTGTCGGCGAGAATGTACAGTTCGTCCATAGAAGTTTCTTTTAGGTTGTCGGTCGAAGTCACACCGAAACTTGCCGTGACGGAAATAGACAGGTCACCGCACACGGTCGGAGTCTTTTCGATCTCCTGTCTCAGCGATTCGGCGACGGCGGTCACATCGTGGTGGCAGCACATGACGAGCAAGAATTCCTCACCGCCCCACCTACAAAAACGGCAATAATCGCACATGATTTTTGCGGGAATACCGGCAATAGTTTTCAACACTTCGTCACCGACGTCGTGGCCGTACTTGTCGTTGACGTCCTTAAAGTTGTCGATATCGATCATGATAACGGAGGCGTGTTCGCCCTCGACGTTCTCGAACGCATTATGCACGAATTCTTCGATGCCGTAGCGGTTATATAGTCCCGTGAGAAGGTCATGGCGATAGAGGTAATCGTACTTGTCGCATTCGACCTCGACCATGTTCTGAGTCTCGGCGCGCACATACTCGATAACTAGACTGAGCAAAACCGAAGCCACGTAAAAGAACGGAAAACGCAACATAAATGCTTCCGTGTACTCAAACATCAGTAGCGATTGTCCCCACGGAATCCAATAGAAAAACACGATCTCGATAAAGATCAACGTCGAAAAAATACCGCCTGCACGGAGTCCGAACACGAGCAGTGCAAAACTCGGCACGAGTGCGTACCACAGCACGCTAAACCCCGTCGGAATGCCCGAAACCAAGAAAAATGTGAGTAACGTAAGCGACTCGATACCGAAAAGATAACCGACTAGTTTTTTCTTTTTCGGGAAAAAGTAAACGAGCACAATGTCGATTAGGCACGCAAGACTAAACGAAAACGTCGAGATCATCAGCGCATATTCGGCGGTAAAAATATTGACAATGCTCATCACGAGCGACGTTAGACTCAGCACTCCGCACATAAAGTTAAACAGTACTCTGCGCCTAGCCTCCGCACCGCTTGCGATCATTTCTTTTGTACGATTCGATAACCCGACTAAAAATTGCTTGAATTTTTTCATACTCTCTTGCTACTCCGTTCCCTTGTCTATAGACTTTGTCATGTCGGGCGTTTCGCCTTCGGTGCCGTCTTGTGCCTTGTGTATTGACTTTTGTATATTGCCGTTATCGGCGCGTAAAGATGGCTGTGAGCCGTCTTTATCGTTTGTCTGTAAGTTGTGGTCTGCGCTTGCCCGTTTGGACGTCTATCGCCTAAATTTGAGCCGTTAAAGCGAATTACCGCCCCCTCCGAAGAGAGTGAATCTCTTGGAGCGTACGTTCGAGCAGAGTGATGTCCAGCGGTTTTGCCAAATGCGCGTCCATGCCGGCATCGATACAAGCCTGCGCGTCCGAGCTAAAAGCATTGGCGGTCATTGCCAAAATCGGTATAGTCTTGCCCAAGGGGTTACTGCTTCTGCGGATTTCGCCGGTAGCCTCGAGTCCGTTCATGATCGGCATCGCGACGTCCATAAGGATCGCATCGTAATCGCCCTCTTTCACGGTCTCAAAAGCCTTGACGAGTTCCGCACCGTTTGGATAGATCACGCAAGTCGCACCGTGGAGTTCGAGTAAAGCCTCGAGAATTTCCGCATTGAGTTCGTTGTCCTCGGCACAGAGGAAGCGTTTTCCGCCGAGTAACGATTTTTTGTCGTCGTCCTCTTCTCCTCCGTCGGCTTTCTTTTGCGCACTGCGGATCGCGGTGATAAGGTTCTCCACGAAGAACGGCCGTGCAATAAACCCATCCACTCCGCTAGAAACGATCGTGTTGCGCACGTTCTTTTTGTGTGCATAGTCACAGCAGAATATAAACTTTGCGCCATTTGCCACTGTGCGCAACGTCTCTACCGTCTCGGTGAGTTTCCTCTTGTTGAGATAGCCCGACAGAATGATCGCATCGACTTTGATCTCGCCAAGGAGCTTGCCGGCGTCGTCCGTGTTTGCCGCTATCATGAGTTCGATATCGGTATTGCTCAACGCCGCGCGAACGTTGGTAATGAGCGTGTCGTCACTCGATACAAATAGTATCTTACCGACGGACGGCACTTCGTGGCGGTCCTTGTCTATCGGGAGGCTGAACAGAATGTCAAAGCGACTGCCCTCACCGAGCTTACTGTCGACGGTGATCGTTCCGCCCATAAGATCGATAATGTTTTTCGTGATCGACAGTCCGAGTCCCGCCCCGCCGACCTTGTTGGACGTGGAATTTTTCTCACGCGCGAACGGTTCGAACATGTGCTCTTGGAATTCTTTGCTCATGCCCACGCCGTTGTCGATAACGGACGTCAAAACCGTCGCATACCCTTGAATCTCGCACGGAAGTTCGGTTATGTCCATGTGGATTTTCCCGCCGTCGGGCGTGTACTTGACTGCGTTCGACAAGATATTGAGGAAAACTTGACGAAGGCGAATACTGTCGCCGATGAGGTACTCGTGCGTGATCTCGTGCACCGCCACCGTAAGTTCTTGGTTCTTGTCACTGCACTGCGAGCGAATAATGCTCTCGACCTGACCTACCTGCTCCGCCATCTTGATCGACTCGAGATTGAGTTTTACTTCTCCCGACTCGATCTTGCTCATGTCCAGAATATCGTTGATAAGTCCCAGCATGTATTGTCCCGTGTGACGCAACTTTTCTATATAATAGACTAGTTTGTCGGGGTTATTGACATCGTGCTCCATGAGTTTCGTGACACCCACGATCGCATTCATAGGCGTGCGAATATCGTGCGACATGTTCGCCAAAAACTGACTCTTTGCTTTCGTCGCGCTCCTAGCGACTTCCAGTGCCTTCTCCGTCTCACGCTGTGCGATCTGAAGTTCGTGGTTTGTTTGGTCCAAATTGCGGTTTGCCTCGTTTAGCACCGCCTCGTTGGCTTCCTTTTCTTTCAGCACCGCTCTGTCTTTTTGGATCTTGATCATGAACAGCATGCCCACGACAATCACGGCAAACATAAATACAAGCATGATTAAGAAAATGCTAACGATGGACTGTACCATTTTTGCCGTATCTACTGCCACACTGTCCGACGACACGACCAGCAAAACGCCCCAATCGTACTCGGGTAAATCGTTGTAACTGATATAAAACCGCTCCCCGTTAATCTTGACGTCGGTGCTCACCGCCTCGCCATCGGCACTACGTGATACCATATCGTCAAACGAAATGTGCGGGAATTTATTTTCTTTCAGATAGGTAAACACGTTCGTACCGTTGAACGAATCGAACGAATCGATTATGCCGGTTTGGTACAGAATAAATCCGCTCGAATCGACAACATAAGCGATATTCTCGTTGTCGAACGCCGACGAATGATAGAATTCCCGCATGTCCGTCATCGAGCGAAGTAAAACAAACCGCTCGATCTTGTTGCCGTCGACGTAAAACTCCTCGTCTTCCTTGACCACGAACGCCATGTAATTATCGTTGTCCAGCCAGTTCGTTATCAAAAAACTCTGCCGTGCGCTGTCCGTAAGACTACTGTTGCCGACCCAACTGCCTTGCCTGCCCTCGTTCGTGTAGTAATAGCCGTCCGACGTGATCGCGCGGAAGCTCATCGTCTTTCCGCTCGGCGCAAGGTCTTTTTCTAGGTGCAAAAACGTCTCTTGTAGTTCGGCAGACGTGACCGAGCCTTTTTCGGTCAGTTCGGTCTGCGCTTTTGTGAGGTAATCCCACTGAATATCGAGCTGATGATCCAGTCTCTCGAACAACTGCCCGTTGATCTCGTCGAGTTGCGAGATAGATTCTTGGTACAGTAATCTCGACACGTGAGAGTAAAATGCTCCGTTCAGCGCGAGAATGATCGCCACCATAAATGCTATTATCGACCAAAATATTATTCGTCTTTTTTTGTCGTCGATTATTGTCTTCATCAAGTCCTTCTGTCTTAAACCCTTCTGTCTGTATTGCTTACTCTGTTTTAATCGTTATTGTCTTTTCGGTCAATCATTTAATAGGCTTTTCGGCTATTCCGCCACTACATAGCCCGACATGTCCAGCACCATCGAATCGTCAAGCGATGCGGACGAGATCACTTCGATCTTTTTTAGATAAGTCTTTGCCGCATCCAATCCCACGATGCCGGTGTCATACAGTCCCATCGTTTCGCGCTCGGAACGGTTGTGTCCCACGATAACAATGGTGTACTCCTTGTCGTCCTCGAACATTTTGCCGTCCTTCGACAAGGTAACGTACGGATAGTGATAGCCTGTTTTTCTGGTGTCCGCACCCGCTTTCGCTCTTTCTTTGATCTCCTTGCCGGTCTTGGTTATGGTATAGATCTTCTCGCTCCAACCGGTAGCCAACCAAATCGTGATATACTCTTCCGTCTGCTTGCCGACAAGGATCCGTCCGTTCGTGCCGTAACTGTTCTCAAGGTTTGCGTTAATTTCGGGATTGTAGACGTTGTACGATACGAGCGCACCGTCCGCCCCCGTCGCGTCCATAAATATCTGCCCCGTGAGCCGAGCCGCCTGTACAGTGTCGAGTTCTTCGGTGACATCCGCATAGTACGTTATACCCTGCGCCTTGATACTGCGTTTCGTGTCGTCGAGTACTTTTAGCGCGGTAATAGGTCCGCACCCCTCCGTACCCTTGATCCAATCGAGTATCGCATTGCCGAACGGCTTTAAGTAGCCGTCCCACCCGACATACACAAGGTCCATCGAAAAGCCCTTGCTGAGTGCGTCGATCGCGTTGGCATAATACTGCGTGGACTCCGTTATGTTAAAATCTTTGATCGAGCATAAGTTATTGCTCGTCGTGCCGACTACCGCCTCGTACCCCTCGTTAGTCGACAGCACTTCGAAGACGTGCAACGCGTCTTGCAACTTTTGCTCGTTGCTCTTCTCCCCGAGCGTCTTACTCAGTCCGTACAGTCTCCCCGGCGTAACGATATAAGTATTTGACTGTCCGTCGTCCGACAGGTACGGCATGAGCTTGTACTGATCTCCGTCCGCACTTGCGAACTTTTTGATCGAGCCGACCATAAACGCGGTATTGCCCTCATCGAACTTTTTCTCGAGCGCCGTTTGAGAAGTGCTGACTCCGTCCTCGTAGTTGATCACTCCGCAATCGATCCACCGCTGAAAATAGTCCGTGCATCTTTTGATATTCTCGTCACCGCTAGCGTACGTGTCACTGTCCGCGTCCGTAAAGTCCGCGCGCCACTGCTTGCCGTCGTTCGTGTTCATGTACACCGACGACGATGCGTTGAAAAAGAAGTTAAATGCCGATCCCGGAAGATCGAGTAACGTCACCGCCACATTTATTCCTTTTGCTTTCAGTGCCGGCACGGTCTCCGTCTCCAGCTCGGTAAAACTCGTCGGCACCGCTATGCCCTCACGCTCGAAAAGCGATGCGTTGTAACAAATGCCCGACACCGTGTAATCGAACGGAAGTAGATACACTCCGCTGTCTACATTGTACTTGTCGAGCCTTGCCGTGTTATAAAGCGACGCCACCGCATAATTCGACAGATCCAACAAATTTTCCTTCTGATACTCGTCGTCCCACGCCTGAGTCGTCGTGTAAATGTCCGGCATCGATCCCGTCTCGATTTGCTGTTTCATGTATGCCGACTGATTGCGCCCTCTGTACGGCACAATCTCGAGATTGATCTCCGGATACTTCTCCTTCACCAGTTCCACGAGTCCGCTATAATCGCGAAGCGCATTCATGATCGTGATCGGCTCGTGCTCCGTACTTGCCTTTTCTCCGCTACCGGCACATCCAAACAAAGTCGACAGTGCCATAACAAAAGCGAGAGCTATGCAAAATAGTTTCGTTTTTCTCATGAGTTTTTTTCCCCCCCATTTTTCCGTGGGCGCAAGTCCGCTTACTTACATAAATATTTATAAGTAGGCTATTGTGTTTTCCCTCTTATAACCGCATTTTTAAGACAATTTTTTACTAAATAATCAACAATGTCGGCTTTTGCCCTACTTTGCGGTGCTTTTGACCGTAAACCACTCCATTGTATAATCGCATTATCTCATACTTTTATTCTTTTGTCAATAGGTATTTTTATTTTTTATCGTGTAAATTATATGTTTTCCCCCTTACCCCGACAACGTGTCCGCCGTTTATGATAATATTACGGGAAACGCGCGCCTTCGGTTACCGGCAAAAGCATTTGTTGTCACACGATACCGCCACGAAAAAGCGCGACTCGGCTACAACGTTGCCGATATTACCACCACAAAAAAATGCGCCACGGCTAACGTTACCGCCTCGATTGTCACACGATACCACCACGAGAAAGTGCACCACGTCTAACATTACCGCAACAATTGTCGCACGATACCGCCACGAAAAAGCGCGACTCGGCTATAACTACCGTCACAAGAAAGTGCGACACGGCTAACGTTATCGCCTCGGTTGTCACACGATACCGCTACGAGAAAGCGCGACTCGGCTAACGTTACCGCCTCAATTGTCACACGTTACCGTCACAAGAAAGTGCGACACGGCTAACATTACCGCCACGAGAAAGTGCGACTCGGCTAACGTTACCGCCACAAGAAAGTGCGACTCGGCTATAACTACCGCCTCGGTTGTCGCACGATACCGTAACGGCTACAACGTTGTCGACTTTGAAAGAGTTGCGGAGCGCGACGCGTTAAGCGGACAGTCCGGTGGACTGTTCGTAGCCAAAGCGGTGAGCAATCTATGATTGCGAACTGTGGCTTGTCCCGGGAACACAAC
>CAVEYH010000054.1:0-3226 GCA_963620055.1 bacterium
TTGTAGCCGTGTCTGCGAAGTTCGCTTTCAATATATTCAGACGGAGAATGAATACAGTCTACATTCTTGTATAACACGCGATTGAAGCGTTTGTAAAGAAGATCGTTCGCAGCTTTTACGTCTTTCATATGGACATGGCTGGAAAAATTCTCCGGTTGACAATGAAAACCTGCAGTTACGGGGATTTTGAATTTTTTGGCGATTTTAAGTGCGGCTCTACCGAGCTTGAACGGCATCATGATATGCACGATGTCACTGCCCTTAATGGCTTCAGTAAGCACTTTTTTATCGGGTTTAGCAAGTTCAACGCCGTTTTTTGCAATATAATTATTGAAACACAAAAAATTACGTTTTGCTACCGTATAAAACCCTTCTTCGTCCGTCTCGAACGGAGAAACAACACGTACCTCATGTCCTCTCTCTTTTAATGAATCTATAAGTCTTCTTGCGGTTATTACCGTTCCGTTATTTTCTTTTCCGAATACGTCCGCAACGATTGTGATTATCATAAAACTCCTAATTTTACGTCGATTTTAGTTATCCAAAACTCACGACGAATGACTGTTAAACGTAGTACTTGTGTTAACACTACATTATATAATATAGCGTTTTTAGTTAGAATTGTCAATACTATACATCTAAAATACTATAGCGTTTTACTGCACAAAGTTAAAATATCTATATATACAAAAGACCGTAGCGTCCTACATGCCACGGTCAAAAGTATGCAATGTTTATAGTAGTGGTATCGATCCTAAGAAAATTAGATCGTCACGCTTTGCAGCATCGCCCTCAGCAAGCACAGTCGCTTTTAACGCTATGTTTCCGCCTGACTTTTCGACAAGTGCCTCCATACCACGTAACGATCCGCCGGTAGACACGACATCGTCAACAATACCGACATTCTTACCCTTCAAAAGTGCAACGTCATGAGCAGATAAGTATAGCGTCTGATCACCGCCTGTAGTAATCGATTTTACGGTTGCGCTGATTCCGTCTTTCATGTATAACTTTACACTCTTTCTGGCTACTGCGTAAAAATTATGTCCGAGTTCGCGCGCAACTACATGCGTAAGCTGTAATCCTTTGCTCTCCGCTGTAATGAGCACATCGACTTTCTTTCCGCTATCTTTGATACGCTTTGCGATCATTTTTCCACAATACTCGGTAAGTTCTTGATTACCGTGAAGATTGAAAAATGCAATGTTAAGCCCGGGCTTAAGCTCGATAATCG
This sequence comes from bacterium, assembly GCA_963620055.1. GTDB lineage: Bacteria > Bacillota > Clostridia > Christensenellales > Pumilibacteraceae > UBA10677. The sequence goes on from CAVEYH010000054.1 coordinate 1,235, forward strand.
GTAAATTCTCTTTTCTTCCGCTAATATCAACGGTGTGAAACTCCGCCATTACAGCCTCCTTGAAACCGTATAATTCATTTCTGTTTTTTATTATATACTCTTTTTGAATTTAAGTCAAACCATAAGTCGCCGAAGTATGAAAATAATACAAAAAGTTTATGTGCGCGTTAATATGCGATTGCGTTGACACTTATAACAAAAACAGTTATAATATTATAAGTATCGGTATACGATGCAATACTTCTTTCGGAGCAAAGTTTGTACGATCTCGCAAAAAGCATAATAGCTCTGCGCCTTTCGACTCGTCGCGCCTGTATGTGCGAAGGAAAAGGTCAGACAAAGAAAAACACTCTTTCGTTAAAAACAAAAGTGTTATTTTTGATTGCCGAAGGTTGCTGTGCACGCGAAATAACCGCCTGTCTTATGATTGCCAAAACAAATCTTGCTCTTCTCACTCGCGATATGGCCGACGAAGGATTAATTGTTAAAACGAAAGGCACGACAGACCATAGAGAAGTCAATTTCTCTCTCACTCAAGCGGGACGCGAATATCTAGACAAACGACTCTCTGTGATCGAAAATAATGTGGCGTCACTAGACAAGGACAATGCAAAAAATATAATAGAAGCGGCTACTGTGCTTCTAAATAATGTGACCGACAACACAGCTAATCTCGATAGTAGCGAAGATTAAATTAGCGATATATTCAAGGAATCAATCCATGTCCGTTATACGTAAAGATCTAGAATCTGTAATGAAACACGACCCCGCGGCGCGCAATCGCCTAGAGGTTATTTTGACTTACAGTGGTTTTCATGCGCTAGTCATGTATAGATTCGCACACTTTATGTACATACACAACTACAAACTTGTTGCACGCATGGTGTCACAGTTTGCAAAATTTTTGACCGGTATCGAGATACACCCCGGGGCAAAAATCGGATCCGGCATATTTATCGATCACGGCGAGGGTGTTGTTATCGGTGAGACTGCCGAGATCGGAAACAACGTGGTAATTTATCAAGGTGTAACTTTGGGCGGTACCGGAAAAGACAAGGGCAAGCGTCACCCCACTATTGAGGACAATGTAATGATTAGTGCGGGGGCAAAAATTTTAGGACCTTTTACCGTCGGAAAAAACGCCAAAATAGGTGCTGGCTCAATTGTATTGAACGAAGTCCCTGCTAACGCAACCGTCGTGGGCGTTCCCGGTCGAGTGGTTAAACTTAACGGTGTGCGCATAGACGATCTCGATCAATGTCTCCCCGATCCCGTTGCGGATGAGATTAGAAAACTGTCCGACAAAATCGACAAACTTTATGAAATTATCGACGCCGAAGGTAAGACTACCCAAAAGCACGAAGGAGATAACTAATGTTAAAACTGTACAACACTCTTTCTAGAGAAAAGGAAGATTTTAACCCCGTAGGTAAAACTGTAACAATGTATTCTTGCGGTCCGACTGTGTATAATTATGCGCACATAGGAAACTTGCGCACATACGTATTTATGGATATTGTACGTAGAGTTCTGCGCTACGACGGGTACAAACTGAAAGGCGTGATGAACATTACCGATGTCGGGCACCTTCTCTCCGACGGTGATACCGGTGAAGATAAAATGGAGCTCGCTGCTAAAAAGCAGCAAAAGTCGCCTTATGAGATTGCCGCATACTATACAGATGTTTTCTTTAAGGATATTGCCGCTCTAAATATTGGTAAACCCGAGATTATCGCTAAAGCTACCGATCACATTCAAGACATGATTGAGTATGTCCAAAAACTTGTAGAGCTAGGATACGGTTATGAAACAAGTGACGGAATTTATTTTGATATTTCAAAATTTAAGGACTACGGCAAACTCTCTCGGCTCAATCTAGACGATCAAATCGCAGGCGCGCGTGTCGAAGTAAACGACGAAAAACATCACCCCGCAGATTTTGCACTATGGAAAAAAGCTCCGAAAGAACACATTATGCAGTGGCCGTCACCT
>CAVEYH010000054.1:3236-6532 GCA_963620055.1 bacterium
TCACCTTGGGGCATGGGTTATCCCGGTTGGCATATTGAGTGCTCGGCAATGAGCCGCAAATACCTCGGCTCGGTAATTGATATTCATAGTGGCGGTGTGGATCATATTCCCGTTCACCATGAAAATGAGATCGCACAGTCTGAAGCATTAGAAGGTCACAAGACGGTAAATTATTGGCTACACGGTGAATTTATGCTGGTTGACGGCGGTAAAATGAGTAAATCACTCGGCAACACTTATACTATCGCTCAACTCGAAGAAATGGGCTACTCACCTCTATCGTTCCGCTATTTCTGTCTAAATACACATTACCGCAAAAAACTTAACTTTACGTTTGAAGGATTGAAAGCGGCACAAACTGCATATAAGCGTTTACTCAATGCACTATACGAACACAAAGTCGCAAAAAATGAGACAGGCGCATCCGTACTCGACAAATATAAAGCAGATTTCCAAGCGGCTATTGACGACGATCTAAACATACCGCTTGCGCTCGGACTGCTGTGGACAATGACAAAAGAGACTCCATCAAAAGATATTTACGCACTTGCGTTGGAATTCGACAAAGTTTTGGGACTCGACCTCAATAAAGCCGCTCCCGCCGAAAAAGAAAAAATCGAAGTGCCGGACGATATTAAAGCGATAGCGGACGAACGTTTTGAGGCTAGAAAAACAAAAAATTGGGCCGAAAGCGATAGACTCCGCGACGTGCTTGCAGAAAAGGGTTATGCCATAATTGATGCAAAAGACGGCTATACCTTGGAAAAGAAGTAATTGATAAAATTGTAAATATGACCGACTTCACTCCGAAAATCATATTTTTTGATGTCGATGACACATTATTGGACTTCTCTGCATATCAACAGTTTGTGTTGAAAAAAATGTGCAAAGAATACAATGTCGAGTATTCGCAAAAATTGCTTGAGACTTTTAATGATGTCAATTGGCGACTTTGGCGTCAAATCGAAAAAGGCACTATAACCAGACCACAATTGCATCATGACAGATTTCGAATAGTGTTTAACGAAAGCGGTGTTATCGGCGGAGATCCGGATAAGTTTGAAACGGGATTTAGAAAAACCATTTACGAATATTACGTAAAAATCGACGGCACAGACGAAACACTCGCATACTTGTCAAAAAAATATATGCTTTGTGTCGTAAGTAATGCTTCGTTTAATCAACAAGCAACTAGGCTGAAAGGCGCAAAAATCGATAGATATTTTTCTAAAATTTTTACTTCGAACGAGATTGGTGCAGACAAACCGAGCAAAGCATTCTTTGACAGTGTGTTTGATAGTCTTGACGGCATAAAACCTGATGAAACTTTACTTGTCGGAGACTCCCCTTCTGCCGATATTGCCGGCGGAAACAACTACGGACTCAAAACTTGTTGGTTTAATCGTGAAGGCGCGTCTAAAGACAAAATTCAATGCGATTACGAGATTCACTCGCTAAAAGATTTGATTTCCTTATTTTAATAGAACCATTATTTAATCGGCATATTCATAAGACGAATATGTCGATTTTTTATTTTGTAGCATTATACACCCAAAAAGGACGCTTCGAGATAGAAAGCGTCCTTTTCGGAAAGAAGGAAGGAAGAATAATGAAAAGATTATTACAGTTTAATTCTCTGCAATCATAAGCGATGACGATAAATTTTGACTAAGCATTTATGACAACGTTTATCGTTTCGCCACCACGAATTAACGTAAGCGTAATAGGATTGCCCTTGTCTGCATATAAAAGCGCATCGGACACTTGGAACAAGCGAGTTATTGTCGTGGTCTTGCCTTTTACTGTGATCGATACAAGCTTGTCGTCAACTTCAAGTTTACCGGCTGCCGCACCGTCACTATCGACTGCAGAAACCGTAACCGATTGGACAATTTTTATGGAATTTTTATCCGAATCGTAGACCGCACTGCTGTCGCTTGTCGTGCAAGTTATGCCAAGCGTGGATTTTGTAAATGTTCCGGAATTCCTCACTACATTTTCTGCGACGCCAATCGCAACGTTTGCGGGAATTGCATAAGAGATATTTTCAATGGACGATGATGAAGTCTTAGCGTTGACAATGCCGATAAGCTCACCTTTTGAGTTGTAAAGGCCGCCACCGCTATTGCCACTGTTGATACTGGTATCCACACGCATGACTCTAACGGTCATCGTACCGCCATTGAGTCCTTCCATGGAGATATATTCAGAATCGACACTGACAGTGCCTGTCGTTGCCGAGAATCCTAAACCCTCGGGGTTGCCGATAGCAATTGCCGACTGGCCTAATTCGACGTCATCCGAATTAGACACGGTCACTGCCGTATATGCACTGTCGCGGTATTTGTCTGAGTTAGTTATTTTAATTACGGCTATATCGTTGCCCATCGAACCGCCGATAAATTCTGCCTTAATTGTAGAACTTTCGATCGCGGTTTCGTCACTGGAACTAAGCGATGCACTCATTCCGTACAAACATACTCCGATATAATCGGCTATGCCGTTTGACGAAGTCGACGAACTGTCGTACACAACATGGTAGTTTGTCACTATGTATGCCGTGCCGTTTTCTTTGTCGTCTTCAAACACAACACCCGCACCTGCAGCGTAAGATGTCTTGGTTTGGTACCCGCCATAAAACGGTGAGTACGAACGAGTCTTTACTCGCGTGTAAATCGTGACTGATGACAACATCGCTTTACTTACCGAGTATGCGTTTGTGTCAGCACCGATAGCCGAAGCCGCTGCACTATACGTCTCAAGAAAATCCGTAAAGCTACCCGAATAGCCTTCTTCTTTTGCTTGCTCGTACCACTGTGTGACGTAATCAACCGCATCTGTACCATCTTTGCCATCGGTACCGTTTAGACCTGCAAGCCATTCGTCGACCGTACCCGTATATCCGCGTGAAACTGCGATATCATAAGCCGTTCCGCCGGCATCCAAGCCGTCTTTACCTTTTAGACTTTCAAGCCATTCCGTAAGCGTACCTTCGTAACCTTGCTCAACCGCAAGTTCATAAGCGGACTTGCCATCTTCACCCTTGCATCCGTAAAGCGGTGAAATCGCTGCCGCAAGACACATTGTAAGTGCTGCTATTTTTCTAAATTTAGTCATATCTGCACCTCCGTTCGCGTACGAGAATATATGAAATTGAAAATGCTTTTAATATGTTTTCCATATGGAACACTGCTATTTCACTTTTCATGCCATAATTGTACTCGTGAAATACGATAAAATAATGATAATTCTATTAAAACAAGACGATACTTTTGTTAAATAAAGTATCGCTAATG
>CAVEYH010000055.1:0-6440 GCA_963620055.1 bacterium
AAATAATACTACTTCATTAAAATTAAACGTTATCAAAAAAATGTTTTTTGTATATATGTTTTTTTGTTTATTTTATGCTAGTTTTATGCTAGCCTATTCGTGTTTACTTACTTGCATTTTGTGAAGTGGCACATGACGAAGATGTATTCCGAGCCGTCCTCCGGCCAGATAGCCATGACGCGGGCATTGTAGGGGACGAAATTGCCGTGAATGAGCAGTTTTACTTCGGCATAGGCAATGGGATTTTCGCGCGTGGTTTTCATCAGTTTATCGTGGAGAATGTCCCAATATTTTGTCGGCAGAATGTTTTCCTTACTATCGCGCAAAGTGAACATGATCTTGTGTGAGGGTTGATCGTCGGCGGACTCGCGATACACGAAAGTGGCTTTGCCGAGGAGCTTGTCGTACTCGCACTGAATGCCTTCCGCACAGTCCATAAAGAAGTCTTTTTTCATGCGTTCGTTGTCCATCATACGGCGTATGCTGTTCGTGACGGGCAAGCCGTTTTGCAAGAGAAGTTCGTCGGAGATATAATCGGACAAGTTTTGGTAGTTGTACGACGTGCCGACTTCCTTGATCTCTTTTAGCGTGCCGGCAATCTTTTTAAGACACTCGAGGAGCAGGGGGTTAAATTGACCGCACGCACCGCTAAGGAGCATTGTAACGGCGGTTTCGTGCGTGTAGGCGTGCTTATAACATCTCTCGCTGGTGAGTGCGTCGTAGCAGTCGGCAAGCGACACGACCTGAGCCTCGATAGGAATATCGTCGCCTTTCAGTCCGTCGGGGTAGCCCGTTCCGTTGTACTTTTCGTGATGCCACCTTGCGATTGCACAAGCGGTATGAATAAATTCGTTGTCTTGACCGTGAGCAGATTTTTTTAGTAGTTCCTCGCCGTCGACGGTGTGGCGCTTCATGGTCACCCATTCCTCGTCGGTGAGTTTGCCGGGCTTGTTGAGTATCGCATCGGGCGTCTTGATTTTGCCTATGTCGTGGAGGGCGGCAAGCGACGAAATCAGTGCGATATCGGCCTTTGTGATTTGGTAGCGGTCGGTGATTTTTGCAAGTTCCGTGAGCAGTAATTTCGTGATCGTTTGCACGTTCAGTGTGTGACTGCCGGACTCGTGGTTTCGTAGTTCTATTACGTTGCTGAAAATATTGATAAGGGAGTTGTTGACTTTTTCTTTCTCGCGTACTTGGTCCTTGATAAGGTAGAGCAAGCGTTTTTGATTGGTGAACATGAGCAGAGTATTCTCGACTTTTCGTTGGACGATGATCGAACGGAAGGGACGCGCGATATAGTCGATCGCACCTAAGTGGAATGACTTGGTGATAAATTCCGAACTGTCGTCGGCAGAGATCACGATCACGGGGAATTCCTCGATCCAGTGCCGTTCGTTCATGACGTTTAGCACCTCGAATCCGTCCATTTGTGGCATGTTGATATCGAGCAAAATCAGGTCAATGTCCTTTTCTCCGCGAATCTTATCAATGACCTCGACACCGCTACTCGCATACACGAATTCGTATTTGTTTCCGAGAATTTCCGCCAGCATCTCGCGGTTAAGGTCCACGTCATCCGCTATAAGTATTCTGTTCTTATTCATAATAGCTTTCTCCCTTGCTATTTTTTTGATTCGATGTGATTGTTTAATTATTCGTTGTGGTTGTGCCGTTTACTTCGTTTTTCGGGGGGGGGTAGCAGTAGTACGACATTCGTTCAGTACTTCGTACAGTCCTTTCGCGACTATCGGCTTTGGCAGATAGTGCGTTATTCCCGCCTCGAAAATATTCAGACGTTCGTCCTCAAAAACGTCCGCCGTCATCGCGACTATCGGCACTGCCTTTGCATCGTCGCGATCGAGCGCCCTTATGGCTTTGGTCGCATCGATACCGTTCATGACCGGCATACGAATGTCCATGAGTATTATGTCGAACGTGTCGGAGGCACTCTCTTTATAAGTCTTGACCGCCGTTTCGCCGTTGTCGGCCACGGTGACTAGGCACCCGACTTTTTCCAAAATCGTCTTTGCCACATAAGTATTGAGTTCGTTGTCCTCGACGAGTAAGACTCGCATACCGCTAAAATCGTAGATTTCTGCATCGGATTTTATTTCCATGGTCTGATCGCCGGTTTCGGGGCCTACAATATCGATGGTGAAAGTTACGTCGAAGTCCGTTCCTTTGCCTCGTTCGCTCCTAACCTCGATCTTACCGCCCATCTTGTCGACGAGTCCTTTTACGATCGACAGTCCCAGTCCCGTTCCCTGCACCTTGAGGTTGTATTCGGACTGCTCGCGTGCGAACGGCTCGAACAAATGCTTTTGGAATTCTTCGCTCATGCCGACACCATTGTCGCGCACGACGAAACGCACTTTTAGGCGACCGTTTTCTTCTTCTTCGTTGTGGACCTCGAACCACACGTCACCGCCCTCGGGAGTGTACTTGACGGCGTTTGACAGGAGGTTAAAGAATATCTGATTAAAGCGCAGTTTGTCGACACAGATAATGTATGCGCCGGGGTTAATTTCGGGATGGTAATTTATGTGTTTGCTTTCCATGAGCGGAGCGACGATCGTGTTGACGGTCTCGAGAAATTCCGAACGAGATAGGTGTTCTTTGTGGAGTTCGAGATCGCCGGCTTCGATCCTGCTCATGTCGAGTACGTCGTTGACGAGTCCGAGTAAGAATTTATTCGAGATCTTGATTTTTTCTAAGTATCCGCGAATAACCTCGGGATCGGTCTCGGTGAGGGCTAGGTCCGTAAGGCTTATGATCGCATTCATGGGCGTGCGAATGTCGTGGCTCATGTCCGAGAGGAATTTTGTCTTGACGTTGCTTGCCTCTTTCGCCTTGTCGAGAGCGTTGGAAATCACTTGCCGTTGGTGGTCTTTCAGCGAGTCCGAGTCCTTCATTGCGATAAAGAACACACCGAGCATTGCGACGATGACGGAAATAAACGGCTGGAAGGGGAATATCGTGCCTAGCGGGAGTACAGAGTTTACCACCGCACCGACGATAGGCACAAACGAAATGAATATCGCCTGTGCAATGTAGTTCTCGGATTTTTCGCGCTTGCGACACAGTATGATTACTAGGTCGAATAGCGGTTCGATGTAATAGAAGTAATTAAAATAGTTGTAGAACGTGTAGCCCCAGCCACGATTGTAAAAGCCCTCTTCGAACGTGTATAACATGTTGTTAAAGGGTGTCGCGATCAAACAGCCTATTAGAATAATTATCGGGATCGTTTCGATAATTCGTACTGTGCGCTTATAGTCCGTGCCGACGAACGCACGCAAGAACAAGTGCCATACGTACGGCAGTGCGATATAAGTCATCGTGAAGACGAACGCTATCACTTTCCACTTGACCAGTATGTTAGGTGTTCCTTCCGCGTTTAGTAGATGGCACGTGATAAACAACGCATCGAATATGATGTATAATCCCGTCGCTGCTATCAGTGCGAAACAATTGATGCGATTCGATTTTTCTCCGATCGCCAGTTTTCCGCGCACCGAGAGTATGATTAGGATCACGAGCATGAAACTCGAACTTAGGATATAACTGCTTAATGTGCCTGACATAAATAAAGTCCTCTTATGATTGGTTTTTGTGGTTGGTGGGGTGTAGCTTTTGTCTTGCCGAGTGGGGGGGTAAAGCCGTTGTGCGTGCTTGCCGAGTGGTGGTTGGCTTTTAAGATTAGCCCAATTCCGTAATGCGTTTTACGGCGTTGAGGTACTCACGGCGCAGAGCCGGCATAGCGAGTTTGCCGTCCTTGATGTTGCCGGCACGTAAGAATTCGGTCACGGTGACAGCCGTCTCGAACAGACGTTGTAGTCCTAGGTTGGCAGCCACGCCTTTTAGAGTGTGTGCCATGCGGAAGGCGGTCTGAGTGTCGTCTTCGTCGAGTGCTTTTTCGAGTTCCGTAAAGCTATTGTCCGCCAAGAATTTTTTCAAGAATTTGCGGAGCATGGCTTCATTACCGCCGAGTCTGGCGATAGAATCGGCGGCATTGCCTCCGACTGCGAGATAGAAACGTTCGAGCGTCATCTCTCCGCTTTCGCGTTTGTCAAAATTTTCTGACATATATTTGTCCCCCTTTGTCTTGTACATATTTGCATCCGCCTTGGCAATCAGGTTGCCGACGTTGTCTTTGTTGTTGTCGTATATATCGTAGCCGATCGACATTGAGATTTGATAGCCGCGCGAGCGCATCGACTCGTCTTTTATATCGTTCTCGACCATTTTCATGACCGTTTCGGGATCCGTGTCCGTGCTAAAAACGTTCACCACGGCGAATTCGTCTCCGCCGTAACGCGACGCGATGCCGTGCATTTTTGCGCAACCTTTGTTAAGTACGTCGGCGACCAGCCGTAAAACCTTGTTGCCCTCTTCGTGACCGCGCGTATCGTTGAGACTCTTAAAAGCATCGATGTCCATGAACATTACGCACAGTTTTTGATCGGGTTTTAGGTGATGCGTGCGTCGTTCGATCTCTGTGGCGAACGCATCGCTATTGAGTAGTCCCGTCAGTCTGTCGGTCGACGCACTCCTTGTCAATAGGCTTGCGTATAGCGAGAGGAGGGAAAATGTCGGCGCGCTGGACAGTATCGGTAGCATAGGGAAGAGCATTTGCGCGATTAGGCACACGATGGACGGTACGCATAACGAGACGAGAATAGAGAAGTCGTACTTGCTACCGTTTTTCAGTATCGGCGGAGCGAGAATAATATGCTTGATCGTGATAACTATGACGTAGATATATGCGAGCAATTGCTGTAGATAGAAGAGTTTTGTCGGAGTTTGGTTGCCGGCAGAGTCCAGCGTATATAGCCAGCCGATAAACGGATTGCCGGCCAAAAGCACAAATAGGGCTACCGCAGGCACGATCGAGAGAATTATGCCGAGTCGAGTCTTGTATAACGTCTTTCGGAACGAGACCTCCGAGAACACGAACCAAAAGTAAGCCGATGCGCATAATGTCATAAAGTAGCACGAGTTTATGATTTGCATCAGTGCGTTGGGCATGATCAGTACGTCGGTCTTGCCGAGATTCCACAGCGAGTCGAATACATTTTCGGCGATGCCGAATGCGATGGACAGCGAGAAGAATACTTTGCCCGATTTTATCGAGAGTAGTTGTGTCACTCCGACCAGCATAATGCTCAAAATGACAATGTTGGCTAAGTTAACATACGAGTAAAAAACACTTGTCATCTTAAACCCGTCCACTAAATCGTCGTAGCCTCCTTTTTCTCTGTTGCGGTTGCTTTATTTAGTTCGGCATTGTGTCTAAACTCAACCCAAAAATCGTTCTTTTGCGAGTACATCATGTCGTCCGCTTCTTTGTAGGCGGCATTGAAGTCCGCGCCCTTGTTGTAGAACGCATAACCGCACGAATAGCCGTACGGCAGATCTTCGTGGTTAATGGCAGAACGCACTTTTAGCAGTAGGTCGACGACGTCCGACTCGGTCGCACCGAAGTACAGTATGCCGAATTCGTCTCCGCCTATGCGGTACAGGCATGCTTTTAGCGGACAAACGTGAAGGATCGACGTAGCGAAACTCTTCAGCGCGGTGTCACCGGCAGTGTGTCCCATATCGTCGTTGATGCGTTTTAAGCCGTTCACGTCGAACAGAATAAAGTATTTTGCGCCGTTAAGCTCGGCATCGTGGTGGAACTTGTTGCGACGAGACGCACCGGTCAGCGTGTCTACGTTGTATGCATCGATGCAGAAATACATGTAATAGATTATCATGCCGACAATACTTGCCTGAGGCAGTGAGCCGAGCAGGTCTTGACTGGACTCGAGGTACACGGCGATACAACACATTAGTGCGATAGGAATTGTCGTGACGACTTCGAGATTGTGTTTTTTCTTCGAGCGGATATAACTGAATACCAAAAATGTCACAAGATATATTCCGCTGACTAGGATCGGCACGAATTTTAGCACGCCGCCGCTGTAGTGGTTGTTTGCGTTGAAAAAGAACACAAGGTGAGTAAACGGCGAGATTATCAAAAACAGCGCGTTGATCGCGAGCGGTAATGCCGAGCACAAATAGACTTTTAGTTCTCTTCCGCGGAGTGATACGAGCAGTAATACATACACCATTGTCGGGCGGAACATGTAGCCGAGTATCGAGAATAGATAGCGTTGCCAAGTCGGATACGTCAGATGCGAATAAATGTCCTCGCAAAGTTCACATGCGATCACCACCAAAACCGTGGCGATCCCTGCAGCAAAGTATCGCGAAATATTGCCCAAAAGGCTCGTTTTTCCCGCATAGATAAACACAAAAAAACAAATGCATGTTATAATCGTAATTAGATATTGTAAAATCAGCTTCGACACTTTTTCCTCTCGCCCTCCCCACGAAACAGCAATTCCGTGAAGAGCGGATACCTTATTTACTCATTTTTGCCGACACAATTTTTC
>CAVEYH010000056.1:0-6422 GCA_963620055.1 bacterium
TATATTTTTTGATTAGTTATGTTTATATAACCATATAAAGATTGTGTTGACGTCCTCAATGAAAATTAGCAACTTTACCCACGGACAAATTAAAACATATTTTTTGACCGTGTCACAATGACATTTGTCACGGAAGGCATTTTACCGATTGTTTTTTTGTATTACAATACATAGCTACTCTTTTTTTTACAATCGTTTCGGCTACTATTTTTTTGACCGCGTCTGAACCGGCAAGGCTTTAAGCCGTAAAAACCGTTCGCTTTGTTTCGGCTAAACCGTTTTTGATCGCATCATTTTGAGCGAAGTGAAATATAACCCTAAAATCTAGCGAAACATAGTGGAACGTTATATTTGTTTTTACGTCTTCGGCTAGATCTCCAAGGCTGCGCCCTTGTCTTCACTCAACATAATGAGGTTGGGGGTCGGCTTAACGTAGAGATGGTAGACTTTTGAATATCCGTGGTAATTTTGATTTTACCCAACATATATCGGCACGGTGTCTTTTACAAACACGGCATATAAACCAAATCGGCACAAAATTCGACATAATTTACATGGGAAAAACGGCAAAAATTGTCGATTTGTGAAACATAAGCGGAAAAAATGCGATAAATTTGCACAAAAAAATTCACGTGGTTTTTAGCAATATATACGGCATTTTGCTTGCGAAAAAGCGGGCGCGTGTGATATAATGCAATGTATAGCGGTGGAATTTTACGCGTGTAAATTCTATTCTATATAATCGCGCGCGTAAGATAGGTACGTAAAAACGCTTTTCCGAGGGTGCGGTTCAAAAGGGCACAGTCCAAAAAGCCGTGTTGGTGCAATCATACGTAAGCCGTGTTGGTGACTGTTCGGGGCAAAACCCAACCTACAAAACCGCTTGCGCCTTGCCAAGATCGGCTCGCAAGCACAAAAGCGGTTTGCCGTAAGGTTTTAGATGGTTGCCGTAAAATTGTTTTGCAAAAAACCGCTTGCGCCTAGCCAAGATCGGCTCGCAAGGTGAGTAGCCGAAACCGAGTTTTAGCCTTCTTGCAAACAGCCGAAACCGAGTTTGCAAATGTAAAAATTGCTTGCAAAACAGTTTGCAAAACCCTTATAAAAAATCAAAATTGCTTGAGTTTATACTCGAGCGGAGGTTGAAGATAATTGAAATCCAGTACTAAAGGAATAATAACCGTAATAGTTGTGCTTTCAGTGTTTGCGATCGTGGGTATGTCGCTCATGTTCCGCAACACCGCAAAAGAGTGGTCGTTCGACGAGTTAAAGGCGGCGATCGATGCGGGCAAAGTCACGGAAGTTTCGATAAACAACGACATAGTTTCAGTCAAGGCGGAAGGCTCGAAAAAGTACAATTATGAGACTTACGTTCAGCAAAACGTTGCCGAGTGGAACATTTACGACACGACGACGGTCACAGCCCCCGACGGAACGACGAGCGAAGCGAAAACGCTACTCGGCACGGTTTCGTTCTCGGCATACATTGACTATTACAATGCGAACAATCCGAACGCCACGATCACGATCACGTTTAACGATCGTAACGCGGGCAGTATTTGGTCGACGATAATCCCTATCTTGGGTTTTGTGTTGCTTGTCGTGTTTGCGTTCATACTTTTCCGTTCGATGGGCGGAATGAATAAGCAGACGATGAACTTCGGCAAATCGCGCGCCAACGTCCAAGGCAACATAAAAGTGCGCTTTACCGACGTTGCCGGTGCGGAAGAAGAGAAAGAGGAACTAAAAGAGATCGTCGAATTTTTGAAGGCTCCGCAGAAGTTTACGGCAGTCGGTGCGAGAATTCCTCGCGGTGTATTGCTGGTAGGCCCTCCGGGTACAGGTAAGACATTGTTTGCAAAGGCGGTTGCGGGAGAGGCAAACGTGCCGTTCTTCTCGATCTCCGGCTCGGACTTTGTGGAAATGTACGTCGGCGTAGGCGCAAGCAGAGTGCGTGATCTGTTCGACACGGCTAAAAAGAACATGCCTTGCATTATATTTATCGACGAGATCGATGCGGTCGGTCGCCAGCGCGGAACAGGACTCGGCGGAGGACACGACGAACGCGAGCAGACGCTCAACCAATTACTTGTCCAGATGGACGGATTCGCAACCAACGACGGAATTATCGTCATGGCGGCAACCAACCGTGCGGACATTCTCGATCCCGCGCTACTTCGTCCGGGCAGATTTGACCGTCAGATTTACGTCAACGTCCCCGACGTTCGCGGAAGGGAAGCGATATTCAAAGTGCACGCACGCAACAAACCTATGGCTTCGGACGTCGATTTTCAGACGCTCGCACGCATTACCAGTGGTTTTTCGGGCGCGGATATAGCGAACTTGCTCAACGAAGCGGCAATCTTGTGCGCACGCGATAACCGTAACAAGATCACGATGGAGGACATTTACGAGGGCATTAACAAGGTCGTCATGGGTCCGCAGAAGAAGTCGAGACTCGTCACCGAGGTCGACAAGCGCATCACCGCTTATCACGAATCCGGCCACGCGATCGTCGCACGCTGTATGCCACAGTGCGATCCCGTGCATGAGATCAGCATAATTCCTCGCGGTCAGGCGGCAGGCTACACGATGACTCGCCCCGACAACGACGATGATCATATCACGATCGGCAAGTTAAAAGCCAACCTTGCGATGAGCATGGGCGGAAGAGCGGCGGAAGAGATCGTTATCGAGGACGTTTCGGCAGGTGCGGTCGGCGACATCAAACAGGCCACAAACATTGCTCGCAAAATGGTAACAGAGTGGGGCATGTCCGAGTCTTTGGGCCCCGTGTACTACGGCTCGAACCAAGAAGTTTTCTTGGGACGTGACTACCAAACGACGCACTCGTATTCCGAGGAAGTCGCCGCTAAAATCGACAACGAGGTCGCTACCCTTGTCGATACCGCTCACGAAAAAGCGCTCGAGATCCTGCGTACTCATCGTGAAGTCATGGACGTCATGGTCAGAGTCTTGCTCGATTGCGAAACCATCTACACCGAAGAGGTCGATATGATCATGAACGGTGCGAGTGCGGACGAGGTCAAGGAAGAATTGAAAACCCGCCTCAACGCAAAGTACGAGAAAAAACAAACTCTCGCCTCCCAAAAGTAACCATGTTATTGCGGACGGCCCTTGCGTAAACCATTGCAACACTTTTACAAGGTCACGGCAAAGCGCACTAACCACACGGCAAGGCAAAGCGCACTAACCACATGGCAAAGCGCACTAACCACACGACAAAGCGCACTAACCACACGACAAAGCGCAAAAGTCCGTGCGAAAAAACTTGCAATAAATTATTAGGTAATTAAAATTTATCCGAATATATAGGAGAACAAAAAATGAAAAAAGCAATTTCCAGAACGTTGATTATCGTTTGCTCGATCGTGCTAGCACTCGCGGTCGTCGTGCTTGTTTTGAGCCTAGTCAAGAACAAGCCACTCACCGTGCTAGACGGTTACAAGCGCGTTGAGGCGTACAACCTTTCGTCAACCGATCGTCTCGAGATCGAGCCGTCATCGGAGAATGACAACACCTTGCAGACCGGACTAGAGTCGGCGCAATTCTCTATCATGCAAGGCATCTTGGAGGGCAAGGCTTCGGGCAAAATGGAATTCAAGACCGAGGTTAAGGACGGAGAAACCGAGAAGAGCCGTGTCGAAGTCGAGGCGGACGAGATCGCAAGCATCGCTTCTACCGCCAGCCTTTATAAACTAGTGTTCATCTACGATTCTGTCAAAACCGTGACCGTCGAGGGTGAAGAGATCGAATTCGACCACGCCATCGTACTAGTCGGCAACAGCAACAACGAGATCCAGACCGTGGAAATCACGTTCTACGTCGACGCAATGATCGACAACGAAGCCGAGGACGAAGATACTTCTTCCGAATACTACACCGTCAATCCCGTGCTCGTTCGCGCACGCACGACCGATCTGTACAACGCGATTGCCGATATCGTAGCATCAAGATAATTTGCATTTTTAATAATAACGTAAGCCCGACCGAAGTAAATATTTTATCGCGGTCGGGTTTTTGCGTTTTACGTACGGCTAGAACAAGTTTAGCCAAAACGATAGCTAAAAATAGTGGCGATTGTTGTATATCTAGCCTCACGGCAAACAGCTATTAGCCTTATACCTAGCCTCACGGCAAACCGCTATTAGCCTTATACACGGCGCATTATTATATACCACAAAAGCATTTAGGAGAGTAGAAATATGAGTTATTTTGACAATGTAAAAAAGAACTTCGGTTTTGGCTGTATGCGCCTACCGATGAAGGGTGACGAGGTCGATTACGACGAGTTTTGTCGCATGATCGACTTGTTCATGGCAGAGGGTTTTAACTACTTTGACACGTCGAAAGTGTATATCGGCGGACAGAGCGAGACGGCTCTTCGTGATTGTTTAGTGGCACGCTATCCGCGTGACTCGTTCGTATTCACGAATAAATTATCGACACACTGCTTCAACACCGAGGCAGAAGTCCGTCCGCTACTTATGCAACAGCTAAAAGATTGCGGACTCGAATATTTCGATTTTTATCTCATGCACGCACAGAGCAAGGACATTTTCGAGAAGTACAAAAAATGCCATGCTTACGAGCAAGCGTTCGAGTTTAAGAAGGAAGGCAAGGTCAAGCACGTCGGCATTTCTTTCCACGATACGGCAGAAGTTTTGGACGAGATTTTGACCGAGTACCCCGAGGTCGAAGTCGTGCAGATACAGCTCAATTATATCGATTTTGAGGATCCGGCGGTGCAGTCGAGAAAGTGCTACGAGGTTTGTCGCAAGCACGGAAAACCGATACTTGTCATGGAGCCGGTCAAGGGTGGAACGCTCGCGCGCCTTCCCGAAGATGCCGGAAAGTACCTAGACGATCTTCACGGCGGTAGCCAAGCAAGTTATGCGGTGAGATTTGCCGCCGAACATGAGGGCATTTTCATGGTGTTGTCCGGCATGAGCGATCTCAATCAAATGAAAGACAATCTTTCATACATGAAGGACTTTAAGCCACTAACAGATGCCGAGCACGAGGCGATCGACAAGGTTTGTGCGGTTTTCCGCTCGAAAAACTTGATTCCTTGCACCGCTTGCAGATACTGCATCGACGGTTGCCCGAAACATATCGAGATCCCGAATCTGTTCTCGTGCATGAACTCGAAGAAAGTCTACAAGGGCTGGAATGCGGACTATTACTACAACGTCGTGTACACAAAGCGCAATGGCAAGGCTTCGGATTGCATCAAGTGCGGAAAATGCGAACGTTCTTGTCCGCAACACTTGCCGATCAGAAAACTTCTTGTCGACGTTGCCAACGCGTTTGAAACGTCGAACGAAGAATAAAAACGCAACCAACAACAAAATTTAAGGAGAAAAACCATGATAGAAAACGTACTTACACTAAAAAATGCGTCCGTGAAAGTAAAAATCACGGTAAAATCGCTAGTTTCACTCGGCATAATCGCGCTAGCCGTCGTTTTGCCACAGCTTTTCCATTTAGTTATAGGCGGAACATCCGGCATGACATATTTGCCGATGTACTTGCCCGTGCTGATAGGCGGATGCCTACTCGGCGCATGGTGGGGACTGGGTATAGGCGTCGCTTCACCCGTCGTAAGTTTCCTCATTACTCTCGCATTCGGCAATCCCATGCCCGCACTCGCGCGTTTGCCGTTCATGGCGACGGAGCTTGCCGTAATAGCAGTGATAACCGGTGCTTTTTCGAGCGCAATCGCAAAGAATAGCGCAGTTGCTTTCCCTGCGGTACTGTCCGCACTGGTTACGGGCCGTCTCGTATTTTTGGGACTCGTAGCAGTGTTTCAATCGGTATCGTCGCTTGGCGTGGCGGTCGTTTGGGCACAGATCGAAACGGGACTTGTCGGGCTTGTTTTATGGGCAATAGTCGCACCCGTTGTCGTTATTGCGCTAAAAAAGCTCATGCTAAAGGACAAAAACAATGACTAACACGAGCGACCTAATTCGTGCAAAAGTGCTAAGGGGCAATCACTCCGTCGCGTTCGTAAAAGGCGAAACCGAACACGTTTTCGACGGTAGGGGAGTCAGTCCTCTCATAGGCATTATCGAGCACGGTGACGATCTGCACGGCTTTTCCTCGGCAGACCTTATCATCGGTAAAGCCGCCGCCATGCTCATGACGATCCTAGGCGTGACGGCAGTGTACGGCGAAGTCATGTCGACCGACGGCTACGAGTATTTGACCGCACACGGCATCACCGCCGAATACGGCACTTTGACCGAAATGATTATCAACCGCGACGGCACCGGCAGATGCCCCATGGAAACCGCCGTTGAGAATATCTCCGACCCTTATGTCGGTCTCTCCGCCATGAAAACCCGCCTCGCACAACTTAAAAAGTAACTTTTCTTTTTTTTCGCGAAATAAAGTAACAAAAA
>CAVEYH010000057.1:0-6378 GCA_963620055.1 bacterium
TGTTTAATTTCTGATTTTATTGTTATTTAGTGCAAAATACTTAATGTTCTTTACAAGTAAATACTTTATCACAGACAGCTTCTGCAAATTGCTTTTCGTGGCTGACAAGCAAAATAGCACCTTCGTATTTTTTAAGTGCTTCGAGTAAAACGTCTTTCGCGCGAACGTCAAGGTGATTTGTCGGTTCGTCGAGAATGAGAATGTTCGAAGTAACATTCATTATCGTCAAAAGTCTAATCCTGACTTGTTCACCACCGCTGAGATCGCAAATGTGTCGGAGCACCATCTCGCCTTTTATCCCCACGCGACTGAGTTGGCTACGGATTTCCTTGGCCCCGTAACGCGGAAAACAATCGGAGATATAGTCGAACGGCGTCATTGAAGTATTACGGAACGTCAAGTCTTGTTCAAGGTATGCGGGTTTTGCTGCAATATGGAAATCAAAAGCGCCACCTTTTTTCGGTATAATTCCGAGTAAAGTTTTCAAAAGTGTGGATTTGCCGATGCCGTTTGTACCGCGGATCCATAGCTTTGTATCACCGCGCATCTCAAAACTGATCGGAGGAAGCAATACGCTGTCATAGCCGATTTCAAGATTCTTTACGGTTAGCATATCTTTTGTGTTTAGCATTACACACGGAAAATCGAATTGCGCGTCTAAAATCGTGGTTGGTTTTGTCATGACTTCGATGCGATCAAGCATCTTCTTACGGCTGTTTGCCATACCTGCGGTAGAAGCGCGAGCTTTGTTTCGGTTGATGTAATCTTCCATGCGTTTGATCTCGGCCTGCTGGCGCGCGTAGTCTTCCTCGTACTGTTTGACTGCCATTTCGTGTTGGACGATAAATTGCGAATAATTGCCCGTATATTTTCTTATCGAGCCGTTTTCAATACTAACAATGTACTTGCATACGCCGTCGAGGAATTCAACATCGTGAGAGATGACCATGAATGTCTTTCCGGATGCATTCAAAAACTTCGTCAACCAATCGATGTGCTCCACATCCAAAAAGTTTGTAGGTTCGTCAAGTAGCATTACGTCCGGTTCTTCGAGTATGAGTTTAGAGAGCATTAGTTTGGCACGTTGGCCACCCGATAACGTTGCGATTACAGTATCATAGCCGAATGCGTTTACGCCTAAACCGTTCGCCACTTTTTTAATTTGCGCTTCGATATCGTAAAAATGCTCGCGCGTGAGTGTGTCTAACATGCGGTTAGATTTTTCAATCATGCGGTCAAGCTCTTTTTCGTCCGTGACCGATCCCATATCCTCGTACAACTTTTGCAATTTTTTGTCGAGCTCGTATAGGTGAGTAAAGGACGTCTGCAAATATTCCATTACCGTGAGGCTTCTGTCAATATTTGCATGTTGATCGAGATAACCGTAACGTATGCCGTTTAGCCAAATGACTTCGCCTTCGTCCTGCGAAATGTTATGTGCTATTATGTTGATGAACGTGCTTTTACCCGCACCGTTTAACCCAACTATGCCGACGTGCTCGCCGTTGTTGATAGTAAGGTCCGCATTCTTAAACAGTACTTTGTCGTCGTACATGTGGCTTAGTCCGTTAATTCTTAGTATGCTCATGATAGTTTTCCGTCAATATGCGGTTTGTCCGCTCCCATTTGCTCTTTGTGTTGTTCTGTTTGTTTACAAAAAGTGCAAGCGACAAGCACGTCCCCTGCACCTATGATTTGATTGCATTAGCCGTTTATATAGTTAGAATTGTAAATAAAGACTTTATCGACTGCGACTTTGCCTTTGACAAGCGCACGGCCGGCATGTGTACGGTCCTCTATCGACAAGTCCTCTGTCGAGAATGCCGATAAATAGTCGTCACCAATCTTTAACACGATCTTGTACGGCTCGGTAACGTAGCTTGCGAACACAAGGAATTTGCCGTTGTTGCCCTTTATGCCGATGATCTTTACGCCTTTACGATAACGCGCCATGACATCTAAGTCTGCCGTAAGCACACGCTTAGCGTAGCCCTTGTCGGTTACGAGTACGATCTCGCCACCGTCTTCAATCTGGCGAATGAATATACATTCGTCATCGTCCGAGAGGTTTATACCCCTTACACCGCCTGCCACTCTGCCCTGAGTGGGGATATCGCTCATGTCGGCATTTAGACTCATGCCGAGTTTTGTGACGAATACAAGCGTGCATGATTCTTTTTCGGATTCCATGCCGATGACTTCGTCTCCGTCCTTGAGTTTGATCGCTTGGAACGCTGATTTAACCACGGCATACTCTTTCCATTCGGTCTTTTTCACCATACCGCTTTTTGTGTAGAACAGCACGTTGCCCTTGGGCAGTTTTTCACCGAACGGCAACATGTACACGACTTTTTCGCCGTCAAGCGCAGACGGATAGAGTGATTTGAGCGTGACGCCTTTACTCTTCCACTTGTCGTTATCGAGTGCGTCGAGATCTATTTTGATGCAATTGCCGAAGTTCGTGAACACCATGAATCTGTCTACGCCGGCGCAATTTATTATCGACGAACATATCTCACTCATGGTCGAATTATCGTTAAAGTCGCGCGTTGCCATGTTGAAACTCTTGACTGGCATGCGCTTTAAGTTGCCGAGCGCATTGCAACATACTACGCTATCGTCGATTACTCTCGGTGCCGTCTCGTCGGATACGGTATAATCTTTTTCGGATTTTAAGATCACACTCTTTCTTGGTGTTTTATAGTTTTTCTTGATCGCAAGCATTTCTTCTTTCACTACGTCCATTTGCATTTTTTTGGATGCAAGCACGTTTGTGAGATATGCGATGCGTTCGCGAATCTGCTTTAACTCTTGTTCGAGTTTGAACACTTCAAGATGCGTAAGTCTGGCTAAACGCAAGTCTAAAATTGCATCTGCCTGACGTTCGCTGAGCTTAAACCTCGTTCTTAATCTGTCGCGCGCCTCGGATGTCGACTGGCTGGTTTTGATAATTTTGACAACTTCGTCGATATTTTGGACGGCTATGACTAAGCCTTCTAAAATGTGCTCGCGCTTACGACAATTTTCAAGTTCGCACTTGGTACGTTTTACGATAAACTCGCGCTGATATGCAACATAATAAGAAATTATGTCGAGTAATCCGAGCGTCTTTGGCTTTCCGCCTGCGATCGCAACCATGTTTACACCGAACGAAGTCGAGAGGTTTGTTGACTTAAACAACGCATTTAGAATCGCCATGGGATCTGCGTCTTTTTTGACCTTTATGACTGCGCGAATACCGTTTCTGTCGGACTCGTCGGCAATATCACTGATACCCATGAGTATGCCTTTCTTTTCTTCGCGTAACTTTATGATACTCTCGAGCAATGTGGACTTATTGACCTGATACGGTAGTTCGTCAATAACGATAAGACGTTTGTCCCCCTCTGCCTCGATATGGACTTTTGCTCTGACGATAAGTTTGCCTTTACCGGTCTCGTATGCTCGTTTGAGTTCTTCGTCGGCTATGATGTAACCGCCTGTCGGAAAATCCGGTCCTTTTATGATTTTCATCATTTCCGCAAGCTTTATGTGTGGATTGTCAATGTATGCAACCGCTCCGTCTATGGTTTCGGCAAGGTTGTGCGTAGGAATATTTGTCGCAAGTCCTACCGCAATACCGGATGCACCATTTACAAGTAAGTTTGGAAAACGTCCCGGTATAATCTCCGGTTCTTTTAATGTGTCGTCAAAGTTACAACCCCAGCGCACAATTTCATCGTCAGGGTCGCCCATGTCCTTTAGTAGCTCCATGGCAAGCGGAGTAAGGCGACATTCCGTATAACGCATTGCCGCCGCACCGTTACCGTCAATATCGCCGAAGTTGCCTTGCCCGTCGACAAGCGTTGCGCCCATATTGAACGATTGCGCCATTCTGACAAGAGCGCCATAGACCGAACTATCGCCGTGCGGGTGATACTTGCCTAAGCAATCACCGACTACTCTCGCACATTTTTTGTACGAACGCTCCGGATACAAGCCTAACTCTAACATATCGAAAAGTATTCTACGTTGGACAGGCTTTAAGCCGTCTTCAACTCGAGGTAATGCACGGTCAAGGATAACGCACTCTGCGTACGGTATCATCGATTCGTGCATCACGTCTTCCATATTTTTGACTATGATTTCGTTGGTATCTTCCATTATCTTGCCCTCTACTAGTTCTTCACATTCTCGATGAACGAATCCGTCTTATTAAAGTCGGCATGTTCTACGATATAGCTGCGTCTTAAATCTATTGCATCGCCCATAAGCACGCTGACAAGTTTTTCCGCCTGTGCCGCATCTTCAATCGTGACACGTACAAGTTTTCGATTTTTTGGGTCCATTGTCGTCGTCCACAACTGATCGGCATTCATCTCGCCTAAACCTTTATAACGCTGGATCTCCGCGCCTTTGCCATATTTCTTTTTGAGTTCGTCAAGTGCAGCATCGTCATAAGCATACTCCGCCTGCCCGCGCTTTTCGATCTTGTATAGCGGAGGAAGTCCTATATAGACGTGCCCTTCATTGATAAGCTCACGCATATAACGGAAAAAGAACGTTAGCAAAATTGCTCTTATGTGTAAGCCGTCTTGGTCCGCATCGGACAATATGACGACTTTGTGGTATTTTAGGTTAGCCACGTCAAAATCTTCGCCGAGTCCTGCCCCGAGCGCCGAAATAAGCGTGCGTATTTCCTCATTTTCAAGTACCTGTTTGATGCGCTTTTTCTCGGCGTTAAGCGGTTTGCCTCGAAGCGGAAGTATTGCTTGGAACGAACGATTTCTTGCCTGCGAACACGTACCGCCTGCACTGTCGCCCTCGACGATAAACAACTCGTTGTTTTCCGGTTTTTTGCCGGTGCAATTTTTAAGCTTGCCGATTGTGTGGAAGTTATTGTCGATGCCGTTTTTAATTCTCGCGACTTCTTTTGCTTTGCGAGCGTCCTCACGCGCTTTTGCCGCAAGCAAACCTTTTTTTATGGAAATTTCGGCTATCTGTTTATTCTTTTCAAAGAATTTTTGAAGTTCTGTCGTGACGATCTCTTCTAAAGCTTTCTTTGCCTCGGTATTGCCAAGTCTCGTCTTTGTTTGTCCTTCAAATTGGATGTTCTGCATCTTTACGGACAGCACGGCGGTTAGTCCTTCGCGGTAGTCTTCACCTTCAAGATTTGGATCTTTATCTTTGAGTAGGCCGAGCTTTCTCGCCCAGTCGTTCATAACTTTTGTGACTCCAGTCCTAAAGCCGGTTTCGTGCGTTCCGCCTTCGGTTGTCGGGATATTGTTGACGAATGAGAAAATGTTCTCTGTACTGTATGCGTCGGTATACTGGAATGCTATTTCCGCTTCTATATTGTCGCTGGCACCACATAAGTATACAGGATTAGGGAAAAGCGGAACTTTTGTTTCGTTTAGATCACGGACAAAATCGATAAGTCCGCCTTCGTAAAAATACTCGCGATGTAATACACCTTCACCGAATGCTACACGTTCGTCCGCAAAGAAAATATGTGCTCCGCGGTTTAGAAACGCAAGCTCTTTTAGCCTGTTGGAAATGGTTTCCGTGTTGAATTTTATTGTCTCGAAAATGCGATCGTCCGGCATAAACGTCACACGCGTACCGGTATGATCAGATTTTTGTTTTGTGTCGTATAAATGCTCTTTGACAAGTCCGCCGTGCACTTTGCCTTTTTCTTCTCGGCTCTCAAAATCCATTCTATACGTCGTGCCGTTCTTAAACACTTCGACTTCGAGCCAACGCGACAATGCGTTAGTGACCGATGCGCCTACGCCATGGAGTCCGCCAGAGTGAGCGTAATTGTCATTATTGAATTTTCCGCCGGCATGAAGCTGAGTAAACACGACTTCGACACCGCTGACTTTCATTGTAGGATGAATGTCGACAGGTATACCTCTGCCGTTGTCCTCTACGGTTGCCGAGCCGTCCGCATGTATGGTAACACGTATTGTGTCGCCGTGACCGTTCGCAAGCTCGTCCATGCCGTTATCAACGATTTCCCACAAAATATGATGTAATCCGCGTGCACCCGTAGAGCCGATATACATACCGGGGCGAACGCGTACGGCATCAAGTCCTTCGAGGATCTGTATGTCCCCTGCGTTGTAACCTTTCCCTGCCATAATTCCTCCGTAACTGAATCGCTTAACGTCGCTTCATAAGTAAAACTAGATCACCAAAACAGACACTATTTTACCACTGAAACGTCTACAAAAAGTTTACCGTAAAATTATACCATATTTTGATCGTTTTTACAATCGTTTATCGCTAATTTTGGTGTATTTTTATTCGATTTTTTTAGCACAAATCGCGACAAATTGCGATATCGTTTGAATGATGAATTATTATACAAATCATACGCATAATTATACAGTACAC
>CAVEYH010000058.1:0-1704 GCA_963620055.1 bacterium
CTGCGCCTAAGCCGATCATAAGCACGGGAACGTCGTGTTCGCGAGCATAACGTGCGGTGACGATTTTTCCGTCAAAACCGCTATGCCCGAAACCACCCGGGATAATTATTCCGCCAACAAGATCGAGCGCGGACGTGTCACCGTCCTTGAGATTATCACTTTGAATGTAGATCGGTTCTACCCATACATTCTCGGCAACAGAACTGTGAATAAGTGCCATAGCGATCGACAGATACGCATCAGGTTTTTCAACGTATTTACCAACGATTGCAATACGAATTCTATTATCGGAATTGCGAAGTGCTGTGTACTTTTCGCTGATTTCGCGCCAATCGTCGAGATCCGGCTTCGGTACGTCTAGTTTTAGTTTGCGACAGACTACATTTGCAAGCCCTTGATTTTCAAGAAGTAGCGGAATATCAAAAATGTTATCCGTGGTTATATTTTCAATGATGCAATCCTTGTCAACGTTACAAAATAATGCAAGTTTGTCTTTGCTACTCTGAGCAAGCGGAAAATCGGAGCGGCACACGATTACGTCCGGCTGAATGCCGATATTTTGAAGTTCCTTGACGGAGTGCTGTGTTGGTTTTGTCTTTTGTTCTCCGCTCACGTCGATATACGGAACGAGCGTAACGTGTATATAGACTGCATTGTTTTTACCGAAAACGCTACGGCATTGGCGGATTGCTTCGAGGAACGGCGTAGATTCGATGTCACCGACAGTGCCACCGACATCGACAATTACAACGTCGCTTTTGCCGTCAAACGCTAGTATGCGCTCCTTAATGTATGCGGTAACATGGGGGACTATTTGAACCGTCGAGCCGTCGTATTCACCTCTTCTTTCCTTTGCAATGACGTCGGAAAATACTTGACCTGTAGTCACGTCACTTTCCTTGCCGAGATTTTCATCGAGAATGCGCTCATAGTGGCCTAAAACAAGGTCGCCTTCGGTTCCGTCGTCGGTAACAAAAATTTCGCCTTGCTGATACGGACTTAAGTTCGACGAATCGACATTGAGATACGGATCGAATTTGAGCATTGTGATGCTAAGTCCGCGCGCTTTTAGTAGTCTTCCGAGCGATGCGGCGGTTATGCCCTTGCCTAGTCCAGATACGACACCACCTGTAATGAATATAAACTTTGTCATGGATTTGTCCTCCGTTGATTTTTCTTTCAAAAAAAAGAGAAACGAAGCTGCGAATACGCCTCGCGATGCTCCGTTGCTCGTTTTTACAATACGGTATATGATAATTGCGAGGTCGCCATTGACCGTGTTCGCATTTGTCGAAGTGAGCATTTGTTCTAAAAACTCACCCTCAACCATTATATTTTAGCATAATTTTTCTAAATTGAAAAGCCTATTTCACTAAGTTTTTTACAATTATAATCAACTTTTTCGAGCATGTGCATAAATATCGCGGATGCTTGCTCTTTTTTGTCGATTATACGAACTTCGCCGTCGGCAGTCACGTCCGAATGTGCATAATAATTGCGAGTTGCAAAATACTCACGATACAGATCAGCCATAACTTCAGCATATACTACACTGTTGATTTTACGACGATATGATGCCTTTAATACATACTGGCCGTCTTCTTTTTCGTACGCCTGCCCGATCATTTTTACAACGATATTTTGTGCGCGCTGAAGGTCAAAAATAAGGCGCTCTAAACCACGGAACGGCGGCAACAGTAACAT
>CAVEYH010000058.1:1714-2322 GCA_963620055.1 bacterium
GAGTTGATAAGCTCGATAACACCGATCGTAAAGTCGATTTTTGATTGCTGAGACAAGTACGAAAACGCGTTTGGTATCATTTTTTTGAGCTGACGTTCGACTTCGCTCGCTTTTTTATCCTCGCGATTTTGCTCGATATGCGCATCAACCGCGGCACGATAATCTGTCTGTTCGGATAAAAGTAATTGGAGCTCGGTAAACAGTGTACCGTGTTTACCCTGAAGCTGCAACACTTGCTTTTTGGGCATGAAACGAAGTTTAAGTTTTTGGCCGTAACCGGCAACTGTCACTGTGCGAAGTTCGGTAGTTTTGCCTTTATCGCTAATTTCTTCTGCAGAAAGTCTATATTTCTTTTTGTCTTTTTTTAGGTGTGCCGTTACTTCGTCGAATCGCTCGGTTGTATACTTTTTAAGCGAAATATTGCCGTTGTCGTCGTCTTGGGCTTGTGTTAAGGCACTATTAACTTTGACGACGGGGGCAACAAACCCGAGTTGAGATTCTTGGTTTTTGAATTCTTTGTTAGCTACATTGGCGGTTTTCGTTGTTTTTTTAGGTTCGGCCGAGATCGTCTCTTTTGTCGGTTTTTTAGTGGGTTGAGACTTCTTATC
>CAVEYH010000058.1:2332-6105 GCA_963620055.1 bacterium
TTGTTCGGTTTTTTTTGCGTTATGCGTCTTGCCCTTCGCAATTCGATCATATTCGGTGGTAAGACGTGACATGACGTCATCAAATGCTGTGATCGACAAAATATGCGCTTTTACATCGTACACTATACTGACGCGCTTATTGCTGCTCGCAAAACCGTATCGATCATAGTGGCTCTTCTCAGAAGGCGCGATATGCGAAACCTTTTCGCAGACTTTGTTATTTTCGATAATTTCTACGAATTTATTGAACGTTTCTTGCGGGACGTTTTTATAATCTTTTCTATCGGGTATTACTCCCATTATTCCCCTCTCGGTTAAATCAAACTATAAAAACAAGCGGTTCTTAAAATCGATTAAGAACCGCTTGTGTGTTTACTGTCGTATTAGTCCTTCTTTACTCTGCGGAATCTGAACAGATATACGATAACGCCTGCAATTAAGAGCACGCCGACGATAATAAGGATCGTGGAGAGCGTTGCAAGGGAGACACCACTGTTGCTCGTAGAAGTCGTAACTGTGATCTCAAATTCCTGCTTGCTTTCGTTGCCGGCTTCGTCTGTAACGGTGTAAGTTACAGTATACTTGCCACTGGCATCAAGAGTGAAGCTACCGCTGGTAGGAGCGGTCTTGTCGGCATAGGCAGTACCCTTGCCGCTGATCGTGGAACCTACTTCCTTTCCGTCAGGACCAACAACTTTCTTGGTGTAAGTGAGGTTAGCTGCTTCGGACTTGTTATCGGTTGCGGTAACTTTGTAGAAGTTGAACGTGTAACCGGACTTGACGGTTGTTTCGTGAGAAGCTGCGTTGCCTTCAGCATCGACAAGTGAGAACGTAGGAGCAACTACGTCGCCAACTTTGATTGTATAAGTAAATGTGCTACTGTCGTTGCCTGCTTTTACGGTGTAGGTAACAGTGTAAGAACCATTCTCGGTCGGGGTGAATGTGTATTCGTAGTCGCCGGTAGTTGCTTCAACAACGGTGACCTTACTGCTTTTCGGAGATTTGACATCAACTACGATTTCGTCTGCGTTGCCGTTCTCTGTGTAAGCGGTTGCCTGCGGGAGGTTTACGCTCGCGTTAATAGCGGAATAAGCGGGCATTACACCTTGAAGCTCGAATTTGACGGTTGCACTGTCGGTGACGGTATATTTACCGGTCTGAGTAAGGCTAGCAAGATAATCTGCAAGTGCCTCTTCTTTGCCGGAATCAGCTGCAAAGTTTTCGGTAACATTGGTAGAATTTACGATTGCTGCCATGTCGTCGATAGCATATTTGCCTGCGGTCATAGCGGTGAATTCTTCGCCCATGATAGCGAACTTGCCGCCGGTTACCTTGTGGATAAGAACAGGAGTATAACCTGAGCCGGATACATAGTTCGTTACATTATTCATTTCAATCTTGCTGTTTGCAAGAATGATCTTGTTATTTACGTCGCCACTCGTTGCATTGACGGAAGCTTCACCTTCGATGGTGCCGCTCGTTACATGCGCAACTTCTACGGGAATTACGCGGATCTTGCTGTTGCCGTTGATGTCAAACACTCTAAGTTCGAGATAGTACGTACCTGCGGTGCGGGTCTCGAAGGAGATGTTACGAACAACTTTCTTGTTGCTGTCTTTCGGTGCATAAACTTCTGCGGAAACGGTCATATACTTACCGTCTTCGTCTCTTACTCCGAGTTCAACGCCGACATACTTAGGATCCGCACCGGTGGTAAGGTCGATAACGACATTGCCGAGTGCGTGTTCTTTCACGTCGTCCTTGTGATCGGTAATGGTAAGGGCTGCGGTTACGGTGCCGAACATTGCGGACGTACCGGGGATGATAGCGGGAAGTTCTGCGGTTGCGGTACCTACAACACCGGTATCGGAAGTTGCGGTTGCAGTGAAAGTAAGTTTGTTATCGGTAATTACAAGTTCTTTGCCGTCATAGACAAGTTTGTAATCGGAGCCGTCTTTTTTAATCTTTGCTGTTTCGCCACCCTTCACTTCTGCGTCAAGAGTTGCGGTTCCGCTCGTGACAGTGTAAGCAACGGTAAGCTTGCTGTCAGTTGCCGAAGAATAGGTCGGAGCGGGTAATGTGATTTCAACCGATTTGTTCTCGTCGGCAAGTACGTACTTTTCAACGGACTTAAATTCGACGGTTACGGCGGAAGTATCTTCAAATGATTCTGTTACGTTGATCGTGTAGGTCTTGGTAGCTTTGTTACCGGCTGTATCGCGTGCCGTGTAGGTCACTACATAGTCGCCGGAGTACTGATAATCGGACTTTGTGGAATCGTTCTTGATTGCGGTGACGTATGCGCCAAAATCAAATGCGAATTCTTCGGTCTTGGAGAACTTGTATTCGGTATTCGTGACGGTGTTGGTGTACTTGGTGCCACTCTCACCTGCTGCCTTGTTGATGTTGGAGAAACTAACTACGGTCTTGCCCTCGGGGTCTTTGATTGCGAAGGTAAGCGTTAGATCGTCTAAGCTGTCTTTATTGTCGGTTACTTCGGGGAATGCGAATTTAACAGCCTTGTCGGTTACTTCTGCTTTGTTGTCGGTAGCCGTCTCATCGTACTTGTATACGGTGCTGTAGCCCCATTTTGCCGGGATCTTGGTCTCGTCGATCGTGATCTCGGGTGCCTTCTTGTCCGAACAATCAATAGTGTATGTCCATTCTGCTGACTCATTGCCGGCATCGTCGACTGCCTTGTAGGTGACTTTGTAATCGCCTTCGCGGACAGGATAGAATGTCATGTTCTTGTCGTTATCGAAAACTTCGTCTTCGTCAAGTTCTGCAACTGCAGTATCGTTCTCGACGGTAACTTTCTTAACGTTGACAAGCTCGCCTGCGTCATTCTTGCCTTTTACGGTGATGATAACCTCTACGTTTTCGTCGAAGGAATCGCTCGCGGAAGCCGTAGGAAGCGTAACGACTTTGTTTACGTTAGCGGACGAAGGAACACCACTGATGCTGAGTGACGGAGCCTTGGTGTCGGTGAAGTTGTCCTGAACCTTGACTTCAAAAGTCTTGGAAACGTACTTCTTACCACTGCCGACCTGTGCGCTGTAAACTACGAACGTGCTACCGGAATTTTCGAATTTGTAATCGGTATCTGCGGTGATCGTGTCGCCCTTGTCGGTTGCGATGGAGATCGTTGCACCGTCTACCTTGACAAGCTCGCCGTCTTCGTTGTAATATCCGACGTATGCGCCGGGAAGCTTCTTGGAATCGCCGGTCTTAACGACGGTCGGGATTCTTGCTTCGTTATCAATGAAAAGTTCAAGCTCGCTGTCGAGTTCGCACAAAACGCGGAAGCTATATTTGTTGCCGTCCTTTTCGTAAGTCACGGTGTAGTTACCAAGCTGATCTGCGGTAACAACTCCGCCGGATACGGTTGCGTCCGAACCATTCGGGCTCTTGACGGTGACGGTATAGCCGGATGCGTCCGGTACTGCGATTGTATTTCCGTAAGTTACGGTCGACTGAACCTTTATGTTTTCAAGCGTAAAGTCGGTCGAGCCGGCAGCCTGTGCCGGAACATAAGCAAAACCGCCGATCGCTACGGATGCGGTAAGCACTAATGTGCACAGTCCTGCAAGAATACTCTTCTTTCTTTTCATTGTCTCTAAGTTCTCCTAATGTATTTTCCTGCATGTTTTTACAGTATAACGGAATAATTATACTATCTTAGTTTTTCTTTGTCAAATACTTTTCGCGGAATTTGTAAAGATATTGTGTATCGATAGACGAAAATTGAGTGAAATTTAATCGATAACTCTTAT
>CAVEYH010000059.1:0-6072 GCA_963620055.1 bacterium
GTCCAATACATATAAGATTTTTTACTACACCGCTAAATAAAAGTGCAGACGCATCGATATCACATAAAATATTTCATTCAGGTTCCGGGTCATAGTATTTCCCACCCATAATAACTACACGTTGTGCATGATTGAATGCATTCGGATCTTTTTCAATAACTTTAGCTATATTGGTAAATGGTCCGATTGCTAAAGCGGTAAGTTCTTTACCATACTTATAGCAACTATCAATAATAAAATCAAACGCAGCATTGCCATTGAATCCCTCTGCATCGTTCTCTGGCGTATATATTTCACTTCTAAGATCATCAGTAAATTGGCAGAGATGCTGTTTCCCGTCATCTCGCACAATTCCGCTAGGGTATCCACTATACGGATCAGTCGGTATTGATATACCACCACAATGTCCTGCATAAATTGGAATATTGTATGAATTATCCATTACGAGCTTTTTTGCAATCCGCGCACGATCATTTGTATTCTTAAAAACTGTAGTAATGCCCACAAATTCGACTTCTGCACTCGAGAGTCCTAAAGCTATTGCTAGTGCGTCGTCAATATCATCACCGACGTCCGTATCAAGCAAAATTTTGATCTTTTTTACAGTCATAATTTTCTCCTAAAATTCATCTGGATATACTCACA
This sequence comes from bacterium, assembly GCA_963620055.1. Lineage (GTDB taxonomy): Bacteria > Bacillota > Clostridia > Christensenellales > Pumilibacteraceae > UBA10677. The sequence continues at coordinate 646 of CAVEYH010000059.1, forward strand.
TTATACCATGCAACTAATTTGTGTATAAAATTGCAATTTAAGCAAACACCTATTGTATTTCCAGTATTTTCTTAAGGAATTGACCTGTATAACTTTCATTAACATTTGATACCTCTTCGGGTGTGCCATGGGCAATAACTGTACCTCCTCCATCACCGCCTTCAGGCCCCATGTCAATAACATAATCGGCAACTTTAATTACATCTAAATTATGTTCAATTACAATAACGGTATTACCAGCGGTAGTCAATCTTTGCAAAATTTCAAGAAGTTTGTCAACATCCGCAATATGAAGACCTGTTGTCGGTTCATCTAGAATGTACAACGTTTTTGATGTAGATCGTTTGCTCAGCTCGGTTGCAAGTTTGACACGCTGCGCTTCTCCACCAGACAGCGTTGTCGCCGGCTGACCAAGTTTAATATATCCGAGTCCAACGTCACAAAGTGTTTTAATTTTATTAGCAATTGATGGAATATTCTCAAAAAATATATAGGCTTCCTCAACCGTCATATCCAATACTTCATAAATGTTCTTACCTTTATAACGAACAGCTAATGTTTCACGATTATAACGTTTACCTTCGCAAACTTCACACGGAACATATACATCAGGTAAAAAGTTCATTTCGATTTTGATAATGCCATCACCTGAACAGTTTTCACATCTACCACCCTTTACATTGAATGAAAATCTTCCCGCTCCATAACCCCGCTCTTGTGCATCTTGAGTTTTAGCAAAAAGTTCACGAATTTGAGAAAATACGCCTGTGTATGTTGCCGGGTTACTCCTAGGAGTCCTTCCGATCGGGCTTTGATCAATACATATAACTTTATCGATATTTTCAATGCCGTCAATTCTCTCAGCTTTCCCTTCTAGAATTCGAGTCCGCATTATTTTATTAGACAACACTGGGTATAAAATTTGATTAACAAGACTAGATTTGCCACTCCCAGAAACACCTGTAACTGCAGTAAACACACCCACCGGGAATTTTACTGTGATATTTTTTAGATTATTTTGCTCAGCACCAACTACAGTTATAAATTTATCTGTTATTTGACGACGGACAGCTGGAATTTTAATTTTCTTTTTTCCAGAAAGATAAAGACCTGTTATTGAGCGAGGCTCATTTATGATATTATCAATCGTCCCGGCAGCAACAATTTCACCACCATGCACTCCCGCCCTAGGGCCGACATCGACAATAAAATCGGCACTGCGCATAGTGTCCTCATCATGCTCAACGACAATAAGCGTATTACCGAGATTTCGCAAATTTTTAAGTGTTGCAATAAGTTTGTCATTATCCCGCTGATGAAGACCAATGCTAGGTTCATCGAGAATATATAATACGCCGGTAAGACCCGAGCCAATTTGTGTTGCAAGCCTAATACGTTGTGCTTCGCCACCAGACAAAGTTGCAGCACCACGTGATAACGTAAGATACCCAAGGCCTACATCGACAAGAAATTTTAGCCTTGCTTTTATTTCGCGCAATATCGGTTGTGAGATAATTTCATTAGAGGGTGAAAATTTAAGTTCGTTAATAAACTCACTTATTTTAACAATAGGCAAATCACTAAGTTCGGCTATATTGAGGCCACCTACCGTAACAGAAAGTGCTTCAGCGCGAAGCCTTTTTCCGTGGCAAGCTTCACATGGGATTTCGCGCATATATTTAGATATTTCACTTTTAATATAGTCACTTGAGCTCTCATGATAACGTCGCTCAAGATTATTGACGACACCTTCAAAACTACGTCGCATACTCCCAGAAAAATTTGTTGAATGATATGTAAGATCGAGTTTTTCTCCGCAATTGCCATATAATAAGATGTTTTTAACATCTTCCGGCAAATCTCGAAATGGCATATCGAGTGAAAAATCATAACGTTTTGACAAAGCATTAAAGAACATGTTGCCAAATTGGCTTGTATCAAAATTCCATGCACTGACATTGAGCGCACCTTCATTCAAGCTTTTACTTCCATCGCCGTAAATAAGCTCCGGATGTAATTTTTGTTTAAACCCTAATCCTGTACATTCAGGACAAGCTCCAAACGGTGAGTTAAAAGAGAAAAGGCGTGGTTCTATTTCACCGATTGATATACCACAATCAGGACATGCAAACTTTGTTGAAAAAAGTTGTTCTTCTTCGTCATGATCAATGATTACTGTGCCCAAAGCGAGTTTAAGCGCGGTTTCGAGGCTGTCGGTAAGACGCTTTTCAATCCCTGATTTTATTATGAGTCTATCAACGACAACACTAATGTTATGTTTTACTTGTTTATCAAGTGATATATCCTCATCTAAAGAATATATAGTACCATCAATTTTAATGCGTTGATAGCCCGCTTTTCGAAAAGATTCCAGTTCTTTTTTATATTCTCCCTTTTTCCCTCTCGCAATAGGGGCAGTAATTAAAATTTTACTACCAGCTGGATATGCCATAATTTGATCGACAATTTGATCGATTGTCTGACGTGTAATTTCTCTACCACATTTGGGACAATGCGCCACACCGCAACGTGCATATAGGAGTCGTAGATAATCGTGAATTTCGGTAACAGTTCCAACTGTTGAACGTGGATTTCGTGCAGTCGTTTTTTGATCAATAGAAATTGCCGGGCTTAAACCTTCTATGCTCTCAACATCCGGTTTTTGCATTTGTCCCAAAAATAACCGAGCATATGATGATAACGACTCAACATAACGACGTTGTCCCTCGGCAAATATTGTGTCAAATGCAAGCGAAGTTTTTCCACTACCCGACAAACCTGTAAAAACTATTAGTTTATTTCTTGGCAAAGTAAGATTAATATTTTTTAGATTATTCTCATTTGCTCCCTTTATAATTATTTCGTCCATGTTATCCTCTTATCTTAAATTATGTTGTCACAACGTTTGCCGGAATATTTCGTTTGTATCTTTTTTAATTCCGCAATGCGATCACGCATTTTTATAGCTGTTTCAAAATCAAGTGACTTTGCTGCAACATTCATAAGTGCTTTTAATTTTTCAAGCTCAGTAGGTATATCTTTTATGTCAACCTTTTCAGATGCTGACTTAGTAATTTCAATTGTATTAGTTATCTTTTTAATAATAGTTTTGGGAGTGATTCCGTGTTCAATATTATATTGTTGCTGTTTTTCTCTGCGACGGTTAGTTTCGTCGATTGCTCTTTTTATCGATCCGGTAATATTGTCTGCATACATAATAACATAACTATCTGCATTTCGCGCCGCTCTACCTATCGTCTGTATTAGCGAAGTTTCACTTCTTAAAAAACCTTCCTTATCGGCATCAAGTATCGCAACAAGCATAACTTCAGGTATATCTAGCCCTTCCCTTAAAAGATTTATCCCGACTACAACATCAAATTCGCCCGCACGAAGGTCATTTACAATTGCAATACGTTCCATTGTATCAATATCGGAATGTAAATAACGTACTTTTACACCGTTTTCAGCAAGATACGACGTTAAACTTTCAGACATCTTTTTGGTAAGTGTGGTAACTAGCACTCTACCGTTTTTTGCTACGGTTTCGCGGATTCGTGTCAAAAGATCATCGATTTGATCTTTTGTTGATTTCAAAATAACCGGCGGATCAAGTAAGCCTGTCGGCCTAATAATTTGTTCAGCGACGGCAAGGCCTGCAAGCTTAAGCTCATAAAGTGCAGGGGTTGCCGAAACATAAATTACTTGCCCGATTCGATGATTGAATTCTTCAAAATTAAGCGGGCGATTATCATAAGCTGCAGGAAGTCTAAAGCCATAATCAACAAGCGACTTTTTCCTCGCATAATCGCCATGATACATAGCACGAATTTGAGGCACAGTCATGTGACTTTCGTCAATAAACATAATAAAATCACGTGGAAAATAATCAAGTAGCGTAAATGGCGGTTCTCCCGGCTTTCGTCCGTCAAAATATCTTGAATAATTTTCTATACCGCTACAATAGCCAATCTCTTTCATCATTTCGACATCGTAAGTCACGCGCTGTTCGATACGTTGAGCTTCAATTAATTTATTTTCGTTTGTAAAATACTTAACTTGCTCATCTCGATCACGAAGTATTGCAACTATCGCATGCTCAAGCGTATCACGTGCAACGGCATAATGCGATGCAGGAAAAATTGCCGCATGATTAAGCCGTGATACTATCTTACCGGTTAATATATCAAACTCGGACAACGCATCGATCTCGTCACCGAAAAATTCTACCCTTACGCCATGATCGGACGAAGATGCAATAAATATATCTACAGTGTCGCCTTTGACACGAAAATCCGTACGTTCGGGAGCGGTATCATTACGTTTGTAATTTATGCCTACTAATCTACTAATAAGTTCATCGCGGTCAAGTTTATCTCCGGGACGAAGTGAAACCGACAACCTATAATACTCCTCGGGTGCACCTAAACCATAAATACATGATACAGATGCCACGACTATGACATCGCGACGCTCGTGGAGCGAGCATGTCGCAGAATGGCGAAGTTTATCGATCTCATCGTTGATTTGTAAATCTTTTTCAATATAAGTATCGGTACTGGCAATATATGCTTCAGGCTGATAATAATCGTAATATGATACAAAAAACTCAACGCGATTATTTGGAAAGAACTCACGCATCTCATTGCAAAGCTGTGCAGCAAGCGTTTTATTATGCGCCAAAATCAGCGTAGGCCGACCAATATTTTTTATAACATTAGCCATAGTAAACGTCTTACCGCTTCCGGTTACACCCAAAAGCACTTGAGCGCACAAACCATTCTCTATGCCCTCGGTAAGTTTAGCTATCGCTTCTGGCTGATCCCCCGTTGGTTTGTATTCTGAAACTAGCTTAAATCCGTTTTCCATGGCATTATCTCCCTAGTATAATTATATCACAGTCATTTTAAAACAATCAAGCTTTTAATCAAGCAATTTCATAACAAAATTAGTCACCTAAAAACAATATTTTCAACAAAACACACGATTCACCGAAGTTGTAAAGGCACATTTTTCTTTTCACATTTGCTGTACACTCAAAAAATGTCTCTTCGTAGATTATTTGTTCTTGCGTATTCTTGTGAATTTGCTATTCGTTGGTAGGTCGCAAGATAACTTTTTGATTTAAATAATTTTTTTCAGTATTGAAATTCACCATCCATGCAATATATTTCCAATAATCGAGTGTGTATTTCTTCAATCGATTGGTCTGCATATGTATCTAGCTTTGCGTTCGCTCTTATTGTAACTTTTCTGTGCATTTTCATACGTAAATCATCGGATTATCAACGTTTTCGTCAGCAAGAATCCGCGAAATTAGCATCGAACCGAAGCTTTACAAACAAAGACAAATATTTTTCTACAATCTCTACCGTTTCTTCGTGACAAGCACTTTTTTATAAGTTTTATAATGACATTTATAAGGGA
>CAVEYH010000060.1:0-6006 GCA_963620055.1 bacterium
CGACGGACATGTAATTAAAACCACCACGACCGACGGACTTTCGGTTAAATTCGACGGCAAGGACTTTACTGTCGCTTACCCCGAGACCGCAAAGCACCTGTTTTTCAGAGGTTTGCGCCTAATAAAGCAGAATGGCGACAAAAAGCCTTACGAAGTCAACGAAAAACGCGACTTTACCGAGCTCGGCATTATGCTTGATTGCTCGCGTAACGCCGTAAGGAACGAAAAGCACGTTTACGAGATTATTCGCTCGCTTGCGCTCATGGGATACAATCAGCTCCAGCTCTACACCGAGGAAACTTACGAAGTTGACGATGAGCCGTATTTCGGTTATATGCGCGGTCGTTACACAAAGGACGAAATGAAGCGCATCGATGCTTATGCTATACGTTACGGTATCGAAGTCGTGCCGTGTATCCAGACCCTTGCGCACCTTAACCAAATTTTCCGTTGGGGCGCATATTGGGAAATCAATGATACCGATGATATTTTGCTAGCCGACGAAGAGCGCACTTATACGCTTATCGAGAATATGTTCAAGACGCTTGCCGAGTGCTACACGTCACGCAAGATCCACATCGGTATGGACGAAGCGCACATGATCGGACGTGGCAAGTACGAGGACAAGCACGGCGCAACCGCAAACCGTGCCGAGATCATGCTCCGCCACCTCAATCGTGTCGTCGAGATCGCTACAAAGTACGGTTTCCATCCCATGATGTGGTCGGACATGTTCTTCCGCCTTGCCTTCAACGGACAGTACTATGTTAAGGAGAAGGGCGCAATCGACGAGAAGGTCCGCGCGCTTGTTCCGCAAAATCTCCGTCTCGTATATTGGGACTACTATAATGACGATCCGGCGGTCTATGAAGCCATGATCGACAACCACCTCGATTTTAACCGCGAAGTCATGTTTGCCGGTGGTGCGTGGATGTGGTCGGGCTTTACTCCGTCCAATCGCTTTGCCATGAAAGTCACGGACATCGCACTCGACGCATGTAAGAGAAAAGGCATTGACAAAGTCCTTCTCACTATGTGGGGCGACGACGGCGCGGAATGTTCGGATCAGGCGCTATTACCGACACTCGTGTTCTCCGCCGAGAAAATGTACGGTGGCGACACCGAGAAGGCATTCAAAGCGCTTACGGATATTGACCTCGATAAATTCATAAAGATCGAGCTAGCCAACGACATTGTCCCGACCGAAAAACCCGATTTTTGCAATCCTAGCAAGTATCTACTATACAACGATTGCATCGGCGGATTGTTCGATTACACCGTGCGCGAAGGCGACGGCAAGACTTACGAAAGCCACGCAAAGACGTTAAAAGCGATCGAGAAAAAAGCCGGCAGATTTTCATATATTTTTGCTACACAGCGCGCACTTTGCTCCGTGCTTTCCGCAAAGGTCGAGCTAGGAATCAAGGCTCGCTCCGCCTATAAGAACGGCGACCGCAAGGCAATCAAAATGCTCGTAAGGGAAGGCTATTTACCGCTTTACGCAGCACTCGAAGATTTTTACACTTGCTTTGCCGAGCAGTGGGACCACGACAACAAACCGTTCGGTTTCGAGGTGCAGGATTATCGCATCGGCGGACTTATTCGCAGAGTACAGCATTGCGCCGACAAACTTCTAAATTATGCCGACGGTATCACCGACAAGATCCCCGAATTCGACGAAGTGGCGATCGAGAGTATGATGACACCCGAAGACGCCGCACAGAGAAAGACTTGCCACAATCGTTTCGGTTCAAATATCGGCACTAACATTATGACTTGGTAAACCGCATGCTAAACGTTGTACTTGTTGAACCCGAAATACCACAAAATACCGGCAATATTGCGCGTACTTGCGCTTGCACCAATACGAAATTGCACCTTGTGCGCCCGTTTGGTTTTGAAATCAGTGAAAAATCCGTGCGCAGAGCAGGGCTTGATTACTGGGACAAAGTGGACATTACATATTACGACAGCTTAACCGAGTTTTTTGAAAAGAATGCCGGCGGTAAGTTCTATTATTCCACGACCAAAGCCAAGCAAAGTTATACGGATGTAAATTATCCGGACGGTTGCTTTATTCTTTTCGGCAAAGAAACAAAAGGACTCCCCGAAGATCTCATTTACGGTGACTATGACAATGCCGTCCGTATTCCAATGTACGGCGCGCTTCGTTCGCTCAATCTGTCAAATTCCGTCGCAATAGTGCTCTACGAAGCCCTCCGCCAAAATAACTTTTTTGGTCAAAAATAGGGTAGTTGTTTGTTGCGGTAAATTGTCTAATACCAATATACGTCATTACAACATTATTTTTATTAAAAGCACCAAAATAAAAGACCGTTGCCTATGTAAAAAGCAACGGTCTTTTTCTATAACCGATCACGTCTATGCTACGAGCCCCGACAGCATTGAGATCGCGATCACGCAATATATCGACAGCGACAGTGCATCGACAATCGTCGTAATAAACGGACTTGCGACGACGGCAGGGTCGAGGTGACATTTTTTTGCGACAAGTGGCAGCGAACAACCGATAAGTTTTGCAAAAATAACGGTAGTTAGCAGAGCAAGACAAATAACGAGTGCGACAACATAGCCGTTATCAATAGCCCATAGTCTATCAATGATCATAAGCTTTGCAAAGCAAGCGACAGCCAAAGTGACTCCCAATAGCATCGATGCGCGCAATTCCTTCCACATGACCTTTCCTATATCGCGAAAGCCTACTTCGCCGAGTGCAATTCCGCGAATAATCGTGACAGATGCTTGCGAACCCGCGTTTCCGCCCGTATCCATCAGCATGGGAATCGAGGCGGTCAGGATAATGCCGAAAACCGGCATATTCAGTGTTTCTTCGTTTGCGGAAATTATCATGCCCGTGAATGTCGCCGAGATCATCAAAATGAGAAGCCACGGTATACGATTGAGCCAAATTTGCCATACGCTTGTTTTAAGATACGGCTTGTCCGACGGCGTGACTGCGCTCATCTTTGCAATATCTTCGCTACTTTCGTCTTGCATGATTTGGATAGCATCGTCGACCGTAACTATACCGACAAGCCGAGTTTCACCGTCCACGACAGGCATGGCGAGGAACCCGTATTTTGCGATCATGTTCGAGACTTCCTCTTTGTCGGTCAGAGTCTCGACGTAAATAACATTGTCCTCCATGATGTCACCGATTTTGGCATTGGGGGAGGCGAGCAGAAGGTCTTTTGCCGAAACAATACCGATCAATTTCTTTTTCTCGTCCGTGACGTACATGGTGTAGATTGTCTCTTTATCTACGCCCGTTTTACGAATTCTGTCAAAAGCGGCGGAAACGGTCATCGAGCTAGTGAGCGATACAAACTCTATCGTCATTATACTGCCCGCGCTGTCTTTCGGATACTTCAATAACTCATTGATGTAAGCGCGCGTTTCAGTGTCGGACTGAGCGATAATACGCTTGACAACGTTCGCAGGCATCTCTTCGATAAGATCGACGGTATCATCAAGGAACAATTCGTCCATGACCGCCTTTAACTCTATATCGTTTAACGAGCGAATAAGTGCCTCTTTACTGTCACCATTCATCTCGACGAATGTTTCTGCTGCCAAATCTTTCGGAAGTATACGGAAAATAAGTGCGACTTCTTCTTTCGGCACTTCGTCTAATATCTCTGCAAGGTCTGTCGGGTTGAATTCGCGAAGTAGCGGTTTTAGAATTGTAAAATTCCTCTCTTGCAAGAGCTTTAGAATCTCGTCTTCTTCGGCTATTCTACGTGCAACGCCTGCAGGCAAGTCCTCGACCATGTCAACGGTGTCTTCTACAGACATTTCGTCCATCACTCGGTCGAGCTCGTTGTCTTTTAATAGGTTGATTATGCGTTCTTTCAGCTCGACATTTTCATCGAGTTTCACCAAAAAATCCGCGGTTTCGTCAGGTGAGAATCCGCGACATGCTTTCTTTAATTCTTCGTCACCAAGACCACCCAAAAACTCTGAAAGAGCTTCGGGTGTGGCGTCATCGAGAACTTTTGCAAGACTCGCATAGTCCTCCGTCGCCAAAAGGTTATACCATTCCTTATTCATCTGCTTGTTTTGAGCACCGATTTTGTGCGCCTCGTCAAGCGTGAGTTTCCCTAAAAAACGTTATTATTCGGCGAAAGCACTCGAACAATAACGCTTATTACTCGGGGGATCCGCGCTTTTACTACAGTCTGCGTCCATTCGTTGCTTACGCCTCCTTTTCAAAAAAATCAATTACAGTATATGCTTTTTAATTCAATAAGTCAATCAAATTTACTTTACGCCCGCTCTATTTTTGTGCAAATATCTTTGCATTACGGCTTAAAATTATTGTCATTTATCAAAAATTGTGCTACAATACAATATAACGCAAAAATCGGTTTCAACGATTTTTACGGTAAGCGGAGGTTAAAGCATGTTTTTCGATTTCGACGCGCTATACAACGAGACTCAGGGTGACGCGTTTGCTTCTGGCAAGAAAAAGTTTTACGACAATAAGGTTAAGAGCATGACTACCGCCACGCGCGACGGCAAATTCGAAATTCTGTCCACGGTTCAGGGCGACAGATTATACAATTGCAAAATCACATTTGACGAGCAAGGTGGACTATATGATTACGAGTGCGATTGTGACAAATTCAACCTCGAAAGCGGCCCGTGCAAACACATTGTCGCTACCGCCCTCAGCTACGAAGAGCGCAATCCTCAGGTAAGAGAACCTATTGACATCAGAAAGAAAACTGATCCCGTTGCAGTCAATCTTATTGCCGAGTATGGTAAAAAGAAGCGTCGCAGATTTATCACCGGCGATGCTGTCAAAACCGAGCTTATACCTTATCTTGAAATAGGTGACGGAGTCTCGCTTCGTTTTACCATAGGCAACAAAAAGCAATACAACCTAAAAGATATATCTGACTTTGTATCGTGTGTTTCTGCATGCGGTTATCGTCGTTACGGTGTAGACCTAGAACTATATCATAATATCGAGAATTTTACCGACAACAGTAAAAAACTCGTGAATTTTTTGGTAAAAACTTACTCCGAGAAGATCGCGCTTGACGGCTCGTTTATGCGCTATAAGGACGAAATTCGCTTGCTTTCAGGCGATATTGACGAGTTTTTCGCACTATACGAAGGCTCGCTCATACATTTAGGCAAGACCGATCTCGTGCTTATCGAACCGTTCACCGCAACACTTCCGATAAGACTAATTGTTTCGCGCGATGACGGTGGATATGCAGTCACGCTTTCCGAAACCGATTGCAAATTCCTAGACGGCAAAGATTATAAGTACATACTTACCGAAAACCGAATTTACCGAGTCACCGACGAATTTAATGCGACGGCGCGCCTATTTTTTGATTATATCGCAATGAAAAAGCGGTTGTTCGTTGCCGACCACGATATGAGCGCATTTTACAATAGCGTTATTTGCCAACTCGGCGACTACATCGAGGTTGATTCCGGAGAAATAGATCTATCCGTCTACGAGGCAGCTCCGCTTGTCGTCAAAATTTACATCAACGGCAAAGAGGGTAGCGTGTACTTAGACGTAAAGGCTAGTTACGACGATAACCCCGTTGACTTATTCTCCGACGTTATGGGCGTCGACTTTGTGCGCGATTGGGACACCGAAAACGCGATTCGCGGAGTGCTTGCAAAGTATTTTCCACACTATCCCGACCTATATCTTGACGACGAAGCCGAGATTTTCACATTCCTTTCCGAGGGTGTAAAAGAACTGTTCGAGTATGCCGAAGTGTTTGTCACCGACAGCATGAAAAAGATGCGCATACGCACGTCACCGCGCATTCATGTCGGCGTAAGACTTACGAGCGACTTGCTCAACCTACAACTGTCTGCAGAAGGCTATACCAGCGAGGAGCTTGCGACAATACTAACGGCATATCGTGAGAAGAAACGTTATATACGTCTCGGAGGAGGATTTGTCAACCTCGAGGACAATTCGATCGAAGCACTCAGCGAGATTTTAGAGGT
>CAVEYH010000061.1:0-5985 GCA_963620055.1 bacterium
CGTAAAGCAATCGTCTACCGTGATAAAGGTCAATAGCGAATCGATGTTGGCGGCCGTAAAAGACAGCATCGCGATTGCAATAAGCGCGATCGAGGAAGAGAAGGCTTATAAAAAAGAACAGGCAAAGATCAGAAGAGCAGAACGTCGTAAACAAGATAAAGACGAGGCACAAGCATAACGAACGCACTGTTGATAACTTTGTATCATATTGATTTCGGGGGGGGTAGAACCTCTTACGAAACAAACAGATAAATATCGTGAAAAGGAGGCTAAAAACTAAATGGGAAAGAAAGCAATAAGAACACTACTTATGGCGAGTATGACGATTATGCTTTGTATGGCAATGGTCGTCGGCGGCACATACGCATTGTGGAGTCAAAGCGTTAAAATTGAAAATCACCTTGTAGCCGGTGAATTAAAAGTAAAGCTCGAACGTACCGATCTCACAAAACATGTGCTCGATGCCACTACCGGCTATATGACCGATATCAACGATTCTACCGACGTTGATCTTACTTCGGGCGCTACCGTAAACGTGTTTGGTATCGAAGAAGATGAAAAAATTGTTCCTACTTCGTCATACACAGCGACCCTAAAGCTCACGAACGAAGGCACCGTTGCGGTAAAGTACGACATCGTCATTAAATTGACGTCCGTCAGCAACGAGTTGGCTCAACAGCTTATGGTCAGCATCGACGGTGGCACACCGAAAGCATTGTCCGCACTTAACGCAGAGGGCGAATCGATTGTTTCCAGCGATATCGCAAAAGGTGGCGAACCAAAGACGTTCACCGTGACGATCGCGTTCGCTAACGATGCCGACACTACAGGCATCACCAACAATGACGCCATGAACAAAGAGGCGCAGTTTGATCTAATCGTAAAGGCGGTTCAGGCAACTACGGCTACGACCTAATGCGGAACAGAACAAACAAAAGATTAAAAGAAGTTAATTAACAATGACAAAATCAACAAAGAGAAGTATCATCGTTTCGTCAGTATTAGCTATTGTGATGTGTGTTAGCCTTATGGCAGGCGCAACATTCGCGCTATTCACGAGCGAATCGAAAATGAACATTGCGGTGACATCCGGCACGGTTCAGGTCGAAGCCGCAATCGGCAATCTTGCAGTGTATTCGCCTACTGCAATTTCCACGGCAGCGGGCAATGAAATCACTGATGATACAAACGCGGCAGATACCACGACCAACACATTCAAAAACGGCGGAACCGCATCCGTTGCAGACAACACGATCACGCTTGCCAATATCACCCCGGGCGATAAAGTAACGTTCACCGTGACCGTCACCAACAAGAGCAATGTCAAGACGAAGTACAGAACAATCGTCAGTAAAGTTGCATTGAGTGACGACTCGCTCTTTAACGTTCTCAAATGCAATATCGGCGGAGCGACGGTAGAGAAGAGTACTGTATGGAAGAATCTTGATCCGGCTACTAGCACGGCCGGTGACACCGTCGCAACCTATGATTGCGCAGTCGAGCTTCCCACAACAGCATCCGTAACCGGAGCATCTTGCTCGTTCGCTTGTGTGGTCGAGGCAGTTCAGGGCAACGCCGAGACATCCAACACTAATGCGGCTATTGCGACCACCGCAACCGCTACGCTCGCTACAACCGACGTAACCACTGCATCTGACGGAACAAAAACCGTAGCTAATGCAATCGAAGTCAAATCCAACGACGCTATCACCGTTCAGGAAGGCGAAGAAGTCAAGGCTGTAACAATGTCCAGTGTGGTTGTTCCGGTCGGTGTAAAACTTGATTCTACCGCAACCGAACTCATCCTCGACGTTGCAGAGACCGAGGAACCGAACTTCACGGTTGAAGGTGGCCAGACCAAGACTTTTGAGATCTCCATGTCCGGCATTGCATCCGACAACACCCAGCCTGTCACGGTTAAATACTATGTAGGCACAGGGTTTGCGGACCTTACGCTTAAACACGGCATCACGGCTATGAACAAAAAGACAACGCTTGCCGAAGTAACTTCCGATCAGGATTACTACTACGATTCTACTACAGGCTTTGTAACGATGATGACCGCTACATTCTCACCCTTCACAGTTGAATATAAGGGCAAAGTCGTAGAAACCGCCAAGGCTTTTGCCGATGCTGTGGTGAATGCGGTTAGTGGCGACATTATCAAGCTCGGTGCAGATATCGAAGTTAGCGCAACCGATTATAATGTAAGCAATCGTTTAGCAATAATAGATGCAGATAATGTTACGATTGATCTTAACGGCAAGACCTTAACCGCTTCTAACCATACGCTTACTTTTATCGGTGAAAACATTACGTTAAAGAACGGCAACATGGTTGCTACCACAACCAGCACAAACCAAACCTATGGTAGTTATGCGGTTGCAGTCAGTGGCAAAAATGCAACTATCGACAGTGTTAAAATGTTAGGTGGCGTCAATGTGAACGGCTATAATTCGCAAGATTGCAGTATCGTTTATGAGGGTGTTTCCGCAACTATCACTAACTGTGAAATTACAAGTACAAACTATTATGCCGTATGCACTCAGGGAGAAGCAACTGCTACCGTTAAAAACAGCACACTTATCGTAGAAACAGGTGTTGCTGTATTCTGGATCGAAAAAGCATTTACAGACGAACTCGGTACCGTCGGAGACAGTAGCTTGTCTTACGAGAAAAACACTGTAACGATCACCGGAGCTAAAGCGTCAACGCTTTATAAAAAAAGTGGTCTCGCACCGACGGTTATTGAGTAACGGTTACAACTCGACAAAAGCATAATTTACGTAACTCGTAAATAAAAACAAAATCGCAAAAGGCGACAGTGCATCGGTACTGCCGTCTTTTTGTATAATAAGCAATCTAAGCATGTTTCGCAATCTCAGCCACATTTTCCCACGTACCCACGTTAACCACATGCCCCATCCACGTCATGTTGAGCGGAGGCGCAAGCCGTAGTCGAAACATCTAGCCGAAGGCGCATTATATTATTCACCCTAACCTTACTAAACACTTCTTTACGTATCTTATTTTACTTTGCTACGGTAAAGAATTGTTGCCGATATGTGTAATCGCTTGATTTTACCGTACGAGTGTGGTAGAATAACGGTACGCCGATACCGCTTAGGATCGGACGCAAAAAACATTTTACAAATGCGGGCTATCTTGTGACACGGGAAGTCCAGCAGAGGAGCAATAAATGAAAGCGCAAACAAAAACGATCGTGTTATATGCGACGTTGGGTGCATTGATTTTCTTAGCGATGACACTCGACCGAGCAATAACGCCGTATTTACCGTTGTCGGCAGCGTTTATCACGCTTACCGTCACATTCGTGTTCGCCCTTATAAACCCAGAACTTGCGACGTCTGTTGCGTCGGGTATAATTTTCGGTGTTTCATCGTGCATAACGGCGATATTTTTTGGGAAGTCCTCGGTTATCAATCCGCTAATTTCCGTTTTACCGCGTGCGTTACTCGGCTTTATAATTTTTGGCGTGTACAAACTATGCCGACTTATTTTCAACGGTATAGATCCGCGCGCCCGTGAGATTGCGTCGATATCGATTGCATCCGCAGTGACAACCGTAATGAACACGGTACTGTTTTTGACCGCTCTTGTGCTATTCGGCGAAAACAACACTATAGACTCGGTTTTCAAAGTCACCGTTCTTGCGAACTCGATTCCGGAATTTGTCATGACCGCGATTTTAGTCCCGATTGTGACTACCGGTGTAAGACACGGTCTAAATATCACAGTCGATGCACCAAAAGCCGAAACGACTTACCCCACAATGAACGATTCACAAGATTCAGACAATTTTGATACTGCCGAATTTATCGACAACAACGGCGAGCAAAACGAAAAAAAAGATTCCGGCGACGTCGGCATCGACGATACGATCGACAATAGCGGAGATAGATAATAAAATGATACTTGCAATTGACATAGGAAATACAAACGTAAAACTCGGAGTGTTCTCGGACGATGGAAAACTGCTCGACAGTACAAGACTCAGCTCGTCCACACATAAGACCGGTGACGAATATTATCTTGCGATCCGTGATTCGTTCGGAGCAAGGGGGATAAACCTTGCCGACATATGCGGAGTGATAATGAGTAGCGTCAATCCCAATCTCAACTACACGTTTGAGCATCTTATCGGCGTTTACTTCCACGTAAAACCTATGATCGTCGGCGGAGGGATAAAGACCGGCATAAACATTCGTTACGATAATCCGAAAGAAGTCGGTGCGGACAGAATAGTCAATTCTGTTTCTGCTTATCGCACATACGGCGGTCCTTGCATCGTTATCGATTGCGGAACCGCAACGACGTTTAATGCGATCTCGGCAAATGGCGAATTTTTAGGCGGAGCAATCGGCTTCGGCTTAAAAACGGGCGCGGATGCGCTTTGTCAAAAAGCCGCCAAGCTACCGAAGGTTGAACTCGTAAAACCCGATAACGTAGTTGGCAAATCAACCATCACGAACATGCAATCCGGACTTATTTACGGTTATGTCGGCATGGTCGAGTACATAGTAAACAAAATGAAAGAAGAAATGAAGGACAAAAATATTCGTGTAGTGGCGACCGGCGGACTCAGTGAGATTGTCAGTGCAAACAGCAAAATCATAGATGTTGTTGACCGCACGCTTACTTTGCGCGGATTGTTCATTTTATACAAAACCAACTCGGAACAACAGGGAGGCAAACAATGAAGACGGTTTATGTTGCAATTATGGGTTTAGGCACTGTGGGTGGAGGCACTTACGAAATACTAAACACCAACCACGACAAGATAGCATCGGCTTACGGAGTGGACGTTCGAGTCAAAAAAGTCCTCGATCGTGACGAAGCAAAGCTCAAAGCAAAGGTTACGCCCGATCAAGTTTGTACGGACTTAAACGATATTCTTACAGATCCCCAAATCTCGATAGTGATAGAAGTAATGGGCGGAGTAGAACCGGCAAAAACTTTTATCGAAAAAGTAATGAAAGCCGGTAAAAGTGTCGTCACCGCCAACAAGGAACTCATATCCAAGCATTGGAGCGAGATTGAAAAAATTGCACGTGACAACAATGTAGGTTTCTACTTCGAGGCTTCTTGCGTGGGCGGTGTGCCAATCATTCGCACGTTGAAAGAAAGTATGCAAGGCGACAATATCGAAATGATAACCGGTATCGTCAACGGCACGACCAACTATATTTTAACAAAGATGACGGACGAGGGAATGGACTATGACGATGCGCTCAAAATGGCACAATCGCTCGGCTATGCCGAAGCCAACCCGACTGCCGACGTCGAGGGGTATGATGCTATGTACAAGCTCTCGATTCTCTCGTCACTCGCATTTCACACTTGCATTCCGTATACGGCAATCTACCGTGAAGGTATTACAAAATTAACGAAGAGCGACGTCGAGTACGGCAAGCGCATGGGATACACACTCAAACTTCTCGCAATCGGCAAAAAGACGGGCAATTCCGTCGAGGTGCGCGTTCATCCGACTTTTGTCAAGAATTCGCATCCGCTTGCATCGGTTTCGGGCGCATTTAACGCAGTGTTTCTAAAAGGCGATTTTGTCGACGATATCATGCTTTACGGCAGAGGAGCGGGCGCACGTCCCACCGGTAGCGCAATCGTCAGCGATATCGTTTACGCCGCTACGCACGATCGGCCGGAGTACACCGACTTCGACAACAACGGCTTAGTAGCGGACAATATTACGATTGCAGACGATTTTATGGGCAAGTATTACATCGCTCTAACGGTCGTAGACACGGTAGGCACACTGTCGCGCATTACCGACGTTTTGGGCAAAAACGGAGTCAGTATCGCATCCATCAGCCAGAGCGGATCGGGCGACGGAACCGTTCCTATTATAATAATGACGCATTCGGCTAGCGAGAATGCGGTAAGAAAATCCGTAGACACATTAGACGGACTTGACTGTGTAAAAAATGTCGATTCGCTCATAAGAGT
>CAVEYH010000062.1:0-1547 GCA_963620055.1 bacterium
GCTACTACCGCACCTATTGCACAAAGTATTGTCCATGATAAAATCTTTGCCAAAAATTCGGATGGAATAAATACTACAAATATTATCGGAATCGCAATCATAAATATGCTAACTGCCATATTTACAAGCAATGGAACAATGGTGTTGCGATTATTTTTTACCGCTTCATTTGGTGCCGACCAATTTAACTTGGGGCGGCGCAAGTCAATATAGATACAAACGCAATTATAGCCGTAATTATATAAAAACAAAAAAATTGTACCGAAAATAACGTTCATTAAATCGAAAGCAAGAATTGACGACACTATAACCGACATAAACACCGACAATGACGAAATAATGACATATAACAATACTTTAGCGCGAATCAATGTGCGATATTGTACCGGTACTACTTTTAGAAGATAAAAATTCTTACCTTCACGTGTTATTGCAGTCGGCGCACCGGTATTCATGCTAACTCCAAACATCGCGATAAAACCTATTAGAACAAAACTCTTTATAAGCGAAATGAGCCTTATGGCTTCGGCCGTAACTTCACTGTCACCACCAGCTTCAAGGCCTGTTGAAAACATTGTAGACATAAAGTAAATTATAATCGGACACAGAATTATTCCGGACAGACACTGATACGCAAATGCGGGTGTGCGCACAAGCTCGCGCCATTCTTTTTTGAAAAATGCGGACAATGCCGAGTCACTTTCCTTAAACTCGATTTTACCATCATGTTTTTTTGTCTCGCCTTCCAATATTATACGAGCGCTTCTACGATAAATCGCCGACGATACTAATATTGCAAGTGCAAGAAGTACCACCACAAAAATTACAAACACTGTAATATTTATCAATGTGGCAATTGGTACCGAAAATTCACCGAATGCTGTTTGTGGTGAGAGTGTTGCTATCCTTGCAATTGCCGCAAGAGGAATAAGGACAACAACAACCGTATTTAGTGTATTGGTTAATGCGGCAACTATTGCTTCGGGATCAAACTCGTCACCGGTTGCTAAATCCATACCCGTAACTAATGCATAATATGCGGCAAAAACTCCACAACCAAGCAAAATTACAACCATTGACGTAAGCGCGCCCTTGTTCTTGAAAAAACTGACAATCCACATAAGCGGAATTGCGAGCACAGCTACAATTACTAACGGAATTGCAGGTACAAGTAAGATTGCAAAGAGCATTACTATATAAAATACCGTTCCCTGCCCTGTAATTATTCCAACACTTAGCATTGCCGGAATTAGTACTACGGTACTGACAATAATCTCTGTAAGGTACACTATTGACAGTTTTGTTATAAAAATCGTAGACGGTTTTACAGGCAGTGTGAGCATAAATTCCGCATCGCGAGAAAAGTATAGATACGTCATCATCGGCACAAGTCCGAGCATAACAACGGCAACACATGCGATTGTTAGCATCAATGTTATAAATTCAGGTAACAATCTCATTTCATTAACGGATGCCGCAAGTTTTGCAACCATGTAGCAAACTGATGCGATCACTATAGCAAAAACTATTCCGACAAATATATACGC
>CAVEYH010000062.1:1557-5975 GCA_963620055.1 bacterium
TATATACGCTGTCCAAATCCATTTACTGCCCTTCTCGTCATTTTTTCGGAACATATACTTAAAGAGCAGACTAAAAATCGTAAAGTAATTTTTCATCTACTACTCCGCTTTATCGTTTTTCTTGGATTCTATTTCTGTTTTCGGTGAGCTGTCTACAATTTTGGTTGACTCGTTATCAAACACAAAACCGTCGCCCGCTACCGACAAGAACGCCTCCTCTAGTGATTCGTCGCTTGCCTGAGCTTTTACTTCATCGATCGTACCCGATGTAACAAGTTTGCCTTTTACTATGATACCCACGCGATCACAGATTTTTTCAGCAACTTCCAAAACATGTGTGGAAAAAAACACAGTATTACCTTCTTCACAATGGCGATGCATCAACTCTTTTAATTCATATGCGGACTGGGGATCGAGCCCCATCATCGGTTCATCAAGTACCCAAAGCTTTGGATTATGAATAAGTGCACCGATAATCGAGATTTTTTGTTTCATTCCATGCGAGTACGTCTTTATGGGATTATTGAAAGCATCGGCCAAATGAAACAATTCGAGCATACGTTCTGCACGATCCTTGCGATCACTGAGCGATACTCCGTAAACGTCGGCTAAAAAGTTTATATATTCTTTCCCTGTAAGTTTGTCATAGATTATGTCACTATCCGAAACATAACCTATGTTACGCTTGGCATTTATCGGATCGCGCTTCATATCGAATCCGCAAATCTCAATCTCACCGGCATCGTATGATAAAATACCAGTAAGCATCTTGATCGTTGTAGTTTTTCCTGCTCCGTTAGGACCCAAAAATCCGTAGATTTCACCCGGCCGCAGTTCGAGATCTAGGTCGTCAACCGCTTTTACTGAACTGCGATTATATGATTTTGAAACGTGCGAGATTTTTAACATTGTTTCTCCTTTTACTGTGGACAAGGAATCTTTAATCGGCAAAATACGTTTTATTTTTTATACTTGCCATCAATAAAATCTTGTATGTATTTCATAAATTCTTTGATATCTTTTTCATTACCATTATCGGACGGACGATAAAATTTTGTACCGACGAGTTCGTCCGGAAGATATTGTTGGCAAGCATAACCGCCTAAGTCATGCGGATAAATATAAGGCTTTTCGCTCTTATCCAATGTGGAATAATCGGTATTACGCAAATGTAGCGGAACATAGCTTGCGCCGCGCGCTTTCACTGTGCTTTGCACCTCGTCCATAGCTACAACGACAGAATTCGATTTTGGTGCGGTACAAATATAAATTATAGCATGCGTTAGGGCAAGAAAACCCTCAGGCGGACCTAATTTTTCGTATGCGGTCATAGCATTTACCGCCACAATTAGCGCATTACTGTCGGCCAGCCCAACATCCTCGCTTGCATGTGCAATGGTTCTGCGAAAAATGATTAACGGATCAAGCCCCGATGCGATAAGCCTAAATGCCCAATAAAGAGCTGCGTCAGGATTCGATCCGCGCAATGACTTGCAAAATGCGCTGAGCATATCATAATAAGTACTTTCATCGACAGATATTGTCTTTTGCTGGATTGATTGCTCCGCAACTGTTCTATCTACGGTAATACTTCCGTCGGCAGCCGGCGGAGTCGTGAGTACGGCTAATTCCAATCCGTTTAGCGCATTTCTAAGATCTCCGGATGCACCCCATGCAAAATGTTTAAGCGCATCGTCTGTAACAGTTAATCGCATATTCCCGTAACCGCTATCTTTATCACTAATCGCGCGCTTAAGACCTTTTATAATATCATCTTCTGTTAGGCTTTTTAATTCGAAAATTCTGCAACGTGAAACAATAGCTCGCGTCATTGAAATGTACGGGTTTTCTGTCGTAGAGCCTATAAAAATTATACTACCGTCCTCTATTGCCGACAAAACACAATCCGACTGCGCTTTATTCCAACGATGGCACTCGTCAAGCAACAAATACGTCTTTTTACCATAAAGTTTTTGACGTTCTTTTGCCTCTTCTATCACGCGTTTTGCATCGGCAACACCGCTCGACACGGCATTTAACTTTTCAAATGCACCGGCAGTTGAATTTGCAATTACTGATGCAAGCGTGGTTTTACCCGTACCCGGCGGACCGAAAAATATACAACTGCCCATTTTGTCTGCCTTTATTGCACGGACAAACAACGCCCCCGGATAAATCAAATGGCTTTGACCTATAAACTCCGATAAGTTTTTCGGACGCATGCGATCGGCAAGCGGTGCAACCGTTTTTTTATTTGTAGAAATATCAAACAAATCCATCTTGTAATTATACACTCTTTCCGTTAGTTTTGCAAGCATGCAAGTGATACGTTTTATCTATTTTACACGCGACATACAACAAAGCCATACCCGTTAAGCATTTTACACTTTGGATATGGCCTTCTTAATTCCCGACGTCGCATCCTCTACAAACGCAACAACGGAGTTACATTCAAAATTGCAAGATAATCTGTAAGCCGAATTCTGTCGAGGGCGGTTATCTGTCTAGACGTATCGTTGCCGATACGTTCAAGCGATACGGGAGGAGCGGCGGACAACCGATTCTCCTCACAATCTTGCACCGAACGGGGTTTACATGGCCACCTGCGTTGCCGCGGGTGCGGTGGGCTCTTACTCCGCCTTTCCATCCTTGCCGAAGTCTTGTTGTGACCACGGCGGTTTATTTCTGTTGCACTTTCCTTAAAGTCGCCTTCACCGGTAGTTAGCCGGCGTTCTGTCCTGTGGTGTTCGGACTTTCCTCGTGGCAAGCCACGCAACCGTCCGACTATCTTGCATTGTTATTATATCACTTACATCACGTAAACGCAAGCACAAAACTAACAATTAGCCGGTATTTGCGTTTTATAATATAAAGTTTTTAGTATAAAAGCCTTGCGGTTGCCGGTAATATAACAGCGGAGTCTTCGCTTCCCTTAACGGTAAATCTGCGATTAAGCACTTCTGCGTCCGGCACAATGTATATGCGCTTATTTGCCCAAATGGTTTCACAATCATCGGAAAAATACTTACCTTTGAACATCGCGTCAATAAGCGACGGATTCATTTTAACGACGGCTGTTTTTATCTTAGCATTGACAAAAAGTCGCTTGAGTTCTGCTTTTATCTTACGCGCAACATAATCGACAGATTGTGCGTGAGCATCACCGCCACAGTACGGGCACTTGTCTAGTAGAACCGTGCTGAGTTCTCTACCGACTTTTTTTCGCGTGATTTCTACAAGTCCCAACGCCGACATACCGATAACGCGAGTTTTTGTGCGGTCATACAGCATTTCTTTTTTTAGTTCTTCGATTACGGCGTTTTTGTGTGATTCATCCGTCATATCGATAAAATCGACAACGATTATGCCACCTATATTACGCAATCTAACTTGTCTAGCTATTTCGCGTGCCGCCTCTAAATTTGCCTCGAATACTGTTTCTTCATGATTGTTCCCGCGCGCAAATTGTGCGGTGTTTACGTCAATTACCGTGAGTGCCTCCGTATAATCGAAAACAAGCGACACTCCGCTTTTTAATTTGACTTTGCGATCGAGAAGTTTGTCAACTTCGCCTAAAATGTTGAACGCGTCAAAAATATCGTACTGTCCGTCGTATAGCCTTACTTTGTCATAAAATTTGACATTATGCTCTTTCATGACTTTTATAAGTGCATCGACAGTGTCACGATCATTGCACACGATGGCTTCAATGTTGGATGACAACATATCACGAACATTTCTAAAAATCATATCACCATCGCTATATACCTGCGCTATATCGTCCGCACTGTTATACGCCGACAGTATCTTCTTCCACTGCTCAAACAAACGCTTTACTTCGTCGATAATTTCGCTTTTTTTTGCGTCCATCGACGCTGTGCGAGCAATAAATCCGCCACCTTCCGGTTTTAGTTTTGTCAACATTGCGGTAAGTCTTTCACGCGTTTCCGAGTCACTTATTTTATTTGATACACCGACAAAGTTTAGGGTGGGCAAAAATATAACATATCTTCCGGGGATTGTGATCGTTGTAGTAAGACGTGCGCCCTTGGTTCCAAGCTCCTCTTTTGTCGCTTGTACCATGACATAGTCGCCTTCTTTCACATCGAGGAGTTTTGGCATGACGCCTGCATTACCTAGCACAGATTTGTGGCCTAAGGCTTCCTCGACAGATAAAAAACCGTTCTTTACATTGCCGAAGTTTACAAACGCCGACTGAAGTCCGGTGAGCACGCTCTCGACTCTGCCTTTATAGATATTACCGGTAATATACGTCGAATCTTTGTATTCAACGTAGTGTTCTTTTAGTTTTCCGGCTTCAACCAGCGACACGCTAGACATGTATGATTCAACGTCTATTAAAATAAGTCCCGTTTTCACTACTTTTCCGTCCGAGCAAAAATTTATTCCACGTATGC
>CAVEYH010000063.1:0-5857 GCA_963620055.1 bacterium
GGGTAAAACGACCCTTATGAATATGCTTTCCGGCATATACTATCCGGACGAAGGCGAGATATATATCGATGGGGAAGTGGCGACGATCTTATCACCCGAGGACGCTTTTAGGTATAAAATAGGCATGGTTCACCAACACTTCAAATTGGTTGACCTATTTTCCGGTGTCGACAATATAATTTTAGGCATAGAACCGCCGAAATACGACATCAAAGTCGAAAGGGACAGAATAAAAGAAAAATACAGAGAGAAAAACGCGAACGCAACCAAGCGCGAAAAAAGGCTAAACAAAGGCTCGGAGTATGCGGAGATTGCCGCGCTTCCGTTCATAAAAGCCGGACTAAAAATAAAGAACAACAGATTAAACCGTGACAGGGGCAAAGAGATTGTAGAAATTGCCGAGAGATATGGTTTTGATATTGACTTAAATAAGAAAATTTACGACATGTCGGTGTCCGAAAAACAAACGGTAGAGATTATCAAAGTTTTGTACCGTGGTGCGGATATCTTGATTTTGGACGAACCGACTGCCGTT
This sequence comes from bacterium, assembly GCA_963620055.1. GTDB lineage: Bacteria > Bacillota > Clostridia > Christensenellales > Pumilibacteraceae > UBA10677. The sequence continues at coordinate 536 of CAVEYH010000063.1, forward strand.
TTAACCCCGCAAGAAATTGAGAAACTGTTCGACGTCTTGCGCAAAATGCGTGAAGACGGAAAATCAATAATCATCATAACTCACAAACTAAACGAAGTTATGGAGATATCGGACAGAGTCGCAATACTTCGTAAGGGCGATTATATAGGCGCAGTAAACACAAAAGATACAAATGAAAAAGAACTAACAGAAATGATGGTCGGCAAAAAAGTCGATCTCAAAATTGAGAGAGTTAAGACCGATTTTGACAAGCCGTTACTTGAAATCCGTGACCTTACCATTAAAAAAGACGACGGAAGCCGAGCTATCGACGACGTAAGTTTTTACATCCGCGGAGGAGAAATTTTAGGTGTGGCAGGTATTGCCGGCTGCGGTCAAAAGGAACTTTGTGAAGCGATCGCGGGATTAAGAAAGATCGAAAGCGGATTTATCATGCACAAAGGCGAAAACATTGTCGGTCTGTCGTCAAAAACAATCATAGAAAAAGGCGTGTCGATGAGTTTTATTCCCGAGGATCGTCTCGGAATGGGACTTGTGCCGTCGTTTTCAATTACCGACAACATGATGCTAAAAACGTATGCCGACGGTGATGGCCCGTTTGTGGATAGAAGATCGGCACGCGAACGCGCGAATGCGCTAATTGAAAAATTGGGTATCGTGACTCCGTCGTCAGAGACACCTGTGCGCAGACTTTCCGGCGGCAATGTCCAGAAAGTGCTGGTAGGCAGAGAGATCGAATCCGATCCTAATGTTATCATTACCGCGTATCCGGTAAGAGGACTTGATATCAACTCGTCTTACGTTATATACGATATACTTAACGAGCAGAAGGAAAAAGGAACTGGTATCTTGTTTATAGGCGAGGACCTTGACGTCATGCTTGCACTATGCGATAAAATCATGGTACTTTGTCACGGTAAAAACATGGGCATCGTTCATGCGGAAAAGACAACGAAAGAGCAACTCGGTTACATGATGACCGGATCGCTTGACTTGACGGAAGAAATGAAAGATAAAAATTACGGCATCGCAAAGGATAGTAACTTAACCGACACCGAATGGGAGCAGGCCGAAAAAGAACAGAGAGAGCAGAAGGAGAAGAGCGATGACTAATAAAACAGAGAGAGAACCGCTCTTTCGCATAAGCAAGAGAGGAGACATAACAAAAGAAAAAACTGTAATGATCAAAGCGATCGCGCTTGTAGCAGGCCTATTGTTAGGTGCGATAATTTGTTCCATCATTGCAAAGAGGAATCCGATTGACTACTTTATTTACCTGTTCAAAGGTGCATTCGGGTCAAAAAGATTATTGTTGACACTTGCCAAGGATTTGGCGCTATTGCTTATCGTTGCGCTTGCATTGCTTCCGGCATTCAAAATGAAATTCTGGAACCTTGGCGGAAACGGACAAATTTTAATGGGTTGTCTTGCCACGATTTTGTGCATGCAAAAACTCGGTGGGAAATTACCGGATGCCGTTGTGATAATCTTCATGATAATCTCGAGCGTGCTTGCCGGCGCGGTATGGGCAATAATCCCCGCAATTTTCAAAGCATTTTTCAAGACAAACGAATCGCTCTTTACGCTAATGCTAAACTACGTTGCATCCGGACTTGTCGGCTATTACATCACAAAGAACGCAAACTCCGGTTCCAACACAATAAAGCCAATAGATGATGTCGCAAACCTTCCCGTTTTAGGCCACGACTACGTGCTAACAATACTTGTTGCAGTGCTTGTGCTTGCATTTATGTTCGTATTCTTTAGATACAGCAAGCGTGGCTATGAAATAACTGTTGTCGGAGAATCCGAGAGCACGGCAAAATACGTCGGCATAGACGTTAAAGCGGTAATCATTAGAACCATGGCTCTGTCCGGTGCTATTTGCGGTCTTGTCGGCCTATTGCTTGTCGGATCGCTCAACCACACGATAACGACGAGCATGGCAAGCAACAGAGGTTTTACCGGCATAATGGTAGCTTGGCTTGGAAAACTAGATCCGCTAATCATGTTTGCGGCAGCATTCTTTATCGTGTTTGTCGATAGAGGTATGTCGATGGTAAAGACCGAATTCGGGCTCACGAACAATGCACTCTCTAATCTAGTGCTAGGTTTGATTTACTTCTTTATAATAGGCTGTGAATTCTTCATAACATATACGGTCAAATTCCGCGCGAGAAAATCTAAGAAGGAACAGACAGCGCTTGAAACGATTGAGATGCTGGAAGCACCGGAAACTACCGAGACATCGGAAATACAAGAATCTCCGGAAACTACCGAGACATCGCAAGCGCCCGAGACGCAAGAAGGAGAGGAATAAGATGGTAGAATTTTTAGTCAGCGCAATCAGCTTTAGTACGATTTTTCTTTTTGGTTGCGTAGGTGAAATCATAACAGAAAAATCAGGTCACTTAAACCTTGGCATACCGGGTATCATGGGTATGGGCACGTTCGGAGGTTGTTTCGGTGTCGCAAGTTACATGAACTGCCTTAGCGATCCTAGCAAAGCGTCGTACATATTATTGTTGTTATGCGCGATAGTTTGTGCAATGTTTTTCGCGAGCATAGGCGGAGCGATTTATGCGGTAATGACGGTCACCCTTCGTTGTAACCAAAATATCACCGGACTTGCTATCACGACATTCGGTGCCGGTTTTACGGATTACTTTATGTCTAGTCTCAATACCGACAATTTTTCGGCAGCAAGCAAACTTTTGAGGACGTCACTTCCGTTTGCGGATAGTCTCGGATGGTTCGGCAAAATATTCTTATCGCACGGCATCTTGGTGTATATCGGTATCGTCATTGCAATACTCGTTGCGCTATTCTTAAAGAGAACAAAAAAAGGCCTAAACCTTCAGGCTGTCGGTGAAAATCCCGCCACTGCGGATGCTGTCGGTATCAACGTTAAAAAATACAAATACGGAGCAATACTTATCGGTAGCGGAATTGCCGGAATCGGCGGAATGTTCTATATCATGGATTATAGCTCGGGCTCATGGCAGAACTCGGATACGATAGCCGCACTCGGCTGGCTCGCGATCGCACTCGTAATCTTTGCCATGTGGAAACCGGACCTTGCAATACTCGGTTCGTTTATATTCGGTTTACTGTACGTCGTCGTCAGTTACAGCTATAGCGCACTCGGAATTACACTCTCGCTTGCGCAAAAAGATATTGTCAAATTACTTCCGTATGTAATAACGATTGTCGTGCTAATCGTTACCAGTATCATTGGCAAAAAAGAAACACAACCACCAGCATCGCTCGGCATCAATTATTACCGCGAAGAACGTTAAACTGCATATAAAACTTAAATCAAAAGCAACACAAAACTCGTGCATTATGCCCGAGTTTTTTCTATGCTCCGTACTTAATTATTATAATAAAATCGAACATAACCTTACATTTTACACGTCTTGATCCTTATCCGTTATCTTGATATAATTCCAAGATCTAGCCGAAGGCACATTATAATATAAAATCTAACAAAAACTGCTCGCGCAAAATCACCAATAAACCATTTGTTTATTTACTAAAATACTTGACAAAATAATGCGGGGGGGGGTATAATTTGGATACCATGAATAGTTTACTATTAAAAGTGTAAAGGTAGAAATATCATTTATATAAAGGAAGATTATATTGCAGACGTGAGGATGTTTCTGCATCACAAGTAGAGCGGATTGTACGAATTAAGGCGAAATTTCTAACAAAGGAGGGTGTGTCGCGAGTGAGCAAGAAAATAGAAATAATAATGATTTTTGCATGCGTACTCATGATAGTTGCCGGCGTGGCTATGTACCTTACTTTGGACGGCAAGACCGATACTCAACTTGACCAAACGACGATAATTATTGAGGAAGAAACGACCAAGACGCTTACTGCAGAACTCAAGGATTTGTACCCCGGTAGTACGAAAGAGTACGAGATAAAACTCGACAGAGACAGTGATGAAGATTACAACATAACGATTTTGTTTCGAGAGAAGACGGACGGAGCACTCAAAGATTATATTGACGTAAAGATTACGGCGGGCGATACAATGGTCGAAAAGCCGTTAAAAGATCTTTTGACTAGTGACGAGGCAATATCGTTAGACGGAAAAGCAACGACGATAAAGATCACCTACACGATGGACGAGAATGCAGGCAACGATACACAAAATACGGACATAGGTTTTTATATCGATCTAACTGTAAAGAAAATAGAAGAGTAGGCGTCATAGTGGGGGAATTTAATGGGAAACGACATAAAGAACGAAAGTGAAAAATCGTCTAAATCGGGATCAACAGCCGGTAAGGTGCTAGGCATAATTGGCAACGTAATATTGTATATTGTCATCGCGCTTGCATTGATAGTGCTAGTGATCAGCATCACGGCAAAAAAAGATAACGACGGCACGGCAACGATATTCGGCACTCAGCTTAGATTCGTGCAGTCGAGCTCAATGGAAAAGTGCGACAAAACGGACGTCAGCGGTTACAAAATTAAAAGCATCAAAGTGAAATCATGCGTGTTCGTCGACGTGATCCCGACGGACGAAGCAAAGAGAGACGAGTGGCTAAAAACGGTAAAAGTTGGTGACGTCCTCACTTTTAAGTACGTTTACACCACGCAAGAGACGATAACTCACCGTGTAGTCGGAATATCAGAAAAAGAAAGCGGTGGTTACATAATCACGCTTGAAGGCGACAACAAATCGGATGAGAGCGCTCTATTAAAACAAACGATCGACACGTCCGATACAAACAGCACCAACTACATAATAGGCAGAGTCACGGGACAAAGCTATCTACTTGGCTTGCTAGTGTACGCGTTTAGATCCACGGTCGGAATAATATGTTTTATATTTGTTCCGTGCCTAGTGTTAATAACCTTTCAGACAATTCGCATCGTGCGAGTGGTCAGCGAAGGTAAAAAAGAAAAAGTAGCAGTAGCTCAGCAAACTCAAGCCAACGAGATAGAAGAACTAAAACGCCAGCTTGCGGCGTTAAAAGAACAAAAGCAATCCACCGAAACCGCGCAGGCGGAAGCACCATCGCAAACACCGTCGCAAGAAACCGACGAATAAAATATAAGGTAAGAGGTAGACCTTATGGATACAGTAATGATATTGTTTATAGTAGCAGTCTTAGTTATGGGATTGTTTTGCATCTTGGCGGTATGTCGAGACATTATTCTTGATTCGCGAGATCGCAGAAAACAGCGACAGATCGAGGAGCGCATGTTGGCGCAAAATATAGCGCAGCAGCCGACTCAGTTTGTAGCACCGGTAACACAACCCGCACCCGAGACCACAGCATCGGCAGAACCCACCAT
>CAVEYH010000064.1:0-5805 GCA_963620055.1 bacterium
GATCGGAGCAATGATCGTCGACGACGAACCGATAAACACATCGTTGCCGACATTCGTAATATGCTTTTCTCTGCCGTCGTAATTGGCGAAAACAACACCTGCTCCGACATTGCAATTCTTGCCGATAACAAGATTGCCGGCATAGGTTAAGTGTGCGATCTTCGTACCGTCGCCTATTCTGCAAGATTTGAGCTCGACATAGTCGCCAATCTCGCAATTCTCTCCGATAATGTTATCCTCGCGTATGTTGGCATACGGGCCTACCGAAGCGTTCTTGCCTACTATGCTGTGTTTTAGATGCGAAGCCTCTACATGCGCACCGCTTTCGATTACGCAATCTTCGATCACATTGCCGTTGCCTATCACGGCACCGCTTTTTATGCGTGTTTTCCCGCGAATAATGTTATTAAAACCGATGGTCACACCATCACCGATAACTACGTCACAGCCGATAACCGTACCGGCAATATCCTCAAAGCGCACACCCTGTCCCATATGAAAGTCAAGTATACGGTTTTTGAGTATGTCGGTAATGAGCCCGACCTGCTTATAACTAAACGCGGTGATAAAATCTTCTTCGTCAAAATAGAACGTATTTTCGGTATAAATCTTGTCGGCATTCATTATATAAGCGCAATTGAAAACATAACCGCGAGTCATTTTGATCACGGTCTTTCCGCTGCTATAAGCCTCGTCGACAGCCGCCTCCACGGTCTTTTTGGTGATAAGCGGAGTGTCGGAAAACAGCACGACTATATAATCGTATCCCGAGCGAATGTGCGGTCTCACTATGAGTGGCATTTCGAGATGCCGTTCATAGTCCGCGACGTCCGTTTCTATGTCCGAAAGAGCAAGCGAAACCCATTCGAGCATAGTTTTGCCTAAAATGTTAATGCTCGACGTTTCACCCATCTTGTCGTAAGACGTCTTTAATATTAAACCGCAATAAGATTTACCCATACCTTGCCTATTATACTCTACATCAAAACTTTTGTCAACGTTTATTGACGCAAATAAAACTCGGTTTGTGCCGTTTGTTGATTGTAACGACGATCAAATCGAGTTGCTTTCGACTTTTTCGGATTTTTTCCGTTCTCTCATTTTCGCAAAAAACGCCGTAAGTGCGGTCGAGCATTCTCTTTCGAGCACTCCGCCAAAAATGGTGGCACGATGATTGAATTTTTCGCAGTCCGCAACGTTGTCTATCGATCCACAACAACCATACCTATGATCGTACGCACCGAAAACGACACGAGAAATGCGAGCGTTCACGATCGCGCCCGCACACATTACACACGGTTCCAATGTGACAAACAGCGTACATCCCGATAAATTTTTGAGTTTTAGCTTTTTACCGGCTTTTCTTAGCGCGAGAATCTCGGCATGAGCGGTAGGATCTCCGTCCGCTTCACGCCTGTTATAAGCCTTAGCTACGATTTTACCGTCCGCATCGGTTATAATGCAACCGACCGGCACGTCGCCGTTCATCTCGGCTTTTTTACCGAGGCCAAGGCATTTTTTTATAATTTTCTCGTCGCTTGTCATTCCTTCCTCACTGCGTTTTAGCTATATTATATATAAATTTTTCGTCCGTGCCTATTTATGATACGGAGTCCCTGCCAGTATATTGAATGCACGGTAAATTTGCTCGGACAGAATCAAACGCATGAGTTGATGCGGATAAGTAACTCTTCCGAACGATACTCTTAGGTCTGCTCTTGCTCTTATGCGGTCGTCAACTCCGCGACTTCCGCCTATAACGAACGTGATCTCGGGCGCCGTAAGGTACGCGCGATCTATGATATCGGCAAATTCGGGACTAGAGAGTTCTTTTCCGCCTATATCCAACAACACGACATAACCGCGAAACTTTGTAAGTAGCGAGTCACTCTCCTTTTTTACTTCCGCATCGCCCGCTTCGTCCGGTATCTCGACAATAGAAAAATCACAAAATCTACTGAGACGCTTTGCATATTCGGCAATACCGTCGGTAAAATATTTCTCTTTAATTTTGCCTACACAAAGTATAGTCGCTTTTTTCACTATAACCCCCACGCAAACGTGCATACGGTTGTAATGACGGTAACGACTAACGCGCCGATATAGAACGCCCAGTCGCGCACAACCGGCTTATATACGGTCTTATCTGACAGCGGAACAATATTTTCGTCAACTTTGTCTTCCGCCACTTCGCATTGATCCGAAACGCTCTCGCCATCAACCGACGTAATAGTAGTTTCTGTCGATGCCGAACGAATAAAGCGCGGCTCTTCCGGCTCTGCCTTACGATAACGCTTTTTTACGTCATTCTTGGCTAAATACAATATTGCAATGAGTATGCCGGCACCGATTACCACGAACACAAACCATAAAAATGCGGCAAGCGCGAAGTTGGACGTTATCATGGTATTGACCGTATCGAAGAAACCGCCAAACGGCAAGTTGTATTCTTCGGCAAAATCTAGGTACACGCTGATCGAGTTATTCATAAAATGCACGATCATGCCGGGGTATACGGAACGTGTGTAAAGACACAGTGTAGCAATGAGCATGCCGAACAAAAACGTGTAGAAAACTTGCGTTATGTTTTGATGGAACAAGCCGAATTCCACCCCGCACAAAAGTATCGTTGCCGCGGTGGAAAACGATCCGCGCATCGTGGTGAGGAATCCCCCTCGATTGGCAAATTCCTCGCAAAATCCGGGTAATACACCGGTGAGAAGTACGTTAAGAAGCAGAAGCCATATAGAAAACGTTTCCGGATAAGTCGTGCTACTGCTCGACGAGAATCCGAACAGTGTGAGGATCGTGTACCAAATGGTGGAAAAACCCATTGTAGCAATCAAACAGCACACTCCGAGCGGTATGCATAAAAGCAATATCCACGGGCTCGTTTTGCGGAAGTTAGAAAACTCCAGCACTTCCACGCAAGTCTTTTTCAACGTGATTTTATAAATGATAAACGGCACGATAAACAAGAACACGACTTGCATCAATAGCGTGAATACGATGTCGAGTACAGTGTCCGAAAGATAGTCGGACGTAAGGTTTGCCACTATCCTCGATATTAGCAGTCCCAGCGCAATCGCAAACAACACTAGCCCTGTGGATCTAAATTGTATTTGTCTTTTTCTCAGTAATTCCGTCATAAGATTACCTCTCTGATATGCAATAGATATTAAAGTCCAATCATATTGGAAACGAACACGGTAAGCCACATTGCGATACATACCGCTAAGCCCATCACATAATATATAATGCCTGCGCGTCTACCGAATTTAGGCACGCGCATTTGTCCGGCCGATATGTCCGCCTCGTCGATCTCCGCTTCTCGTTTGATCCAATCCGTGGCGACCGAGAATTTGTTATCCTTTGTCGGCATTTTTATATCTAAGGTAGCGGTGTCTGTGTCGCTACTTGCAAATTCAATGCCGTCATTTGTAGATTCTTGCGCACTCTCGTCGGCACTTTCGAGTGTGCTCTCGTCGGCGATGTTTTTCTTAACGTCGAATACAAGTCCTGCGCCCGCGCCGTGGCGTTCGCGCTTTAACATAAAACGTCCGATATAATATACGGCGATAATTCCTACGGCTAAAAGCACGATCGTGCAGACTATAAACACGGTGATATTTGAAACGAGCACGTTCAAAAATTCGGATCCCGTGTATTCCAAAATTATTGCGATAAGGTTATTGCCTGCATGTATGAGCATCGAGCACAGTACACTTCCCGAACATATTGCGATATACGCACACGCACAACCGAGGCAGAATTGATACACGGTTTGTTCCGGATTCATGTGCATGAGAGAAAAGGCAAGTCCGGACATGATCACCGTCGAAACGATGCCGTATTTTTTTGTAAGTCCCGTGAGCAATGCTCCGCGAAAAATCAGTTCCTCGCAAATCGGTGCGATTATCACGGTAACAATCACGCACAACACTGTATCCAATGCTCCGCTAAGCGGAAAACTTGTCGAGAACGTGTACCCGATTCCTTCCAACAGTATCGCAAACCACTGCGCCGGAAACATGAAGCAAAATACACAAATCGCCGACACTAGTAAGCAAAACAGCATATTATACCACTTCACTGCACGCACGGGAAAAGCTATTCCTTGTTTTAATTTGCTAGTACCGATAACGAACACTAGTAAAAAACCTATCTGAAATGCCGTCATTAAAATATAATTTAACACCGACAAAGTTTCGCTTGCACCGGTGAGTTCGTTCACGACCGTAACAACGATAGAGCCGACTAGCTGGATTGCGATATTTATGAGTATCGCTATAAAATAGATTGCCACACCGCTCGACGCGGTAAGTGTACGTTTCATTTTATCTCCTTTGTTCGTTTTGTGCGAACGATCATGCTATTCTCTCTACACGATCTCGTAAAAACTGCTCATTCTGTCGGGGAAGGCAACTTCAAGTTCAAAATCTTTACCCTCGGTCTTGCCATGCGACAGCAAGTAATTTTTACAATTTTCAAACGCAAGCTCCGGATAGTTATTTTCTCTACTTAGGTGCGCGAGAATAATTTGTTTTACACCGTTATCGACAAGCCTATACACACATTCGGCACAAGCGTCATTCGACAGATGTCCCTTCTCCGACATGATGCGCTGTTTCAAAACTCTTGAGTACGTCTTGTTCGCGCGGAGAAGTTCTATATCGTGGTTACTCTCGATTATGACAAGGTCGCTGTCGAGCATTGCGGAAAACGCACTCGACGGCATGACTCCGGTATCGGTCGCAATTGCGATTTTTTTACCGCCGGACAGTAGTCCGTACCCTACACAAGGCACATCGTGACTGAGCCGAAACGGCGAAACCGTAATGTCGCCTATATAAAAATCCGAGCCGTGATGCACAAGGCTTTGCCCACATTCACCCAGTTTTCGATACATCGAGGGATAGCAATCGTCGTGGCAATAGATTTTTGCCGACGGATGACGGCGACAATATTTTTCCGCACCGCCTATGTGATCGCTGTGTTCGTGGGTAAAGACGATATTCACTTCGTCCGGATTTACTCCGAGAGCTACCAGACACTTTTCTACTCTGGTTACGGGTAAACCGAGGTCCACCAGCACGGTCGTGCTTTCGCTACGAACAAATATACAATTGCCGGTGCTTCCGCTACCGAGTACGCAAACTTTGAGGCTCATAACCCGTTCATTATATCATAAGTAAGTAACAAAATCAAGATTTTTTAACGCAAGGGTGCGATTTGCCAAACATTTTCAGTAGTTTTTTATAAATATTTTAATTTGTTTTATTGATGTGAAAAATGGTAATAACTTGATACGAAAATAACGGATATTTGCCTTGAACATGTTGGTTTGTAAGTAAAATTATAGCAAAAAAGCGGGACGTAGAATATACGTTCCGCTTTTTGTAATCTTTAAGTAAAGCTTACTTAAGTTCGACGGTTGCGCCGGCGTCTTTAAGTTTGGTAGCCATTTCGTTGGCAGCATCCTTGGACAAGCCTTCCTTGACGTTTGCGGGAGCGCTCTCAACAAGTGCCTTAGCGTCGCCAAGTCCAAGACCGGTGATTTCACGAACTGCTTTGATAACGGCGATCTTGTTAGCACCGATTTCCTTCAAAACGACGGTGAATTCGGTCTGCTCTTCAGCAGCCGGAGCGGCATCGCCTGCACCTGCGGCAGGAGCTGCAACTGCCATAGCAGCTGCGGAAACGCCAAATTCTTCCTCGAGAGCCTTAACGAAGTCGTTGAGCTCGAGTACGGACATACCTTTGATTTCTTCCATTAGTTTGGTTAAATCAGCCATTGTAAATAAA
>CAVEYH010000065.1:0-5578 GCA_963620055.1 bacterium
GCTTTTCTCACCTAAAATTAAACCGAATTTTAATTCCGCAACTTTATTAAACCGCATCCTTCAATCAACCGCTAAACAAAGCGCAAAACCGCAATTAACCAAAATAAATAGAAAACCATAGCAAAACAAAAAAACACAAGCAAAACACAACCGCAAAAACGAATCCAAAAAAACTTTAAATCCATAACACGACCACAAAAAAAACGAATCCGCAAAAAAATCTCACGGACTCGTAAATCTCGTTATTAACTATTTCAAATCAAATCGGCAAATTATTTGCTTATATATTATAAGGTTTCTAGACTTTTTATTTCGAGCCATTACCGAAACCGCACTTCTTATTCTACTGCTTGTCGCTATCGTTATTTTGCGCTTTTAGGATCTCGCGAGCCTTTTTCTCTTCTTCGCGCTCGGCGACATATTTATTATATGTATAGCGTGTGTACAATGCTACCCAAATATAGTAAATGGCGATTCCGGCGAGTAGCACGAATATTGCACCGACTCCGCGCGTATAAGCCGAGATGGCCGCTCCCACCAAGAATATGTACGTCAAAGCACTTGCGGCGGCGGAATTTACGCGGTTCCACACGACCGAATATTCCATGGTGCGTTTGTTCTTGACTCCGAACACGGGATTCGGCGGAAGATCGGGCAAACAATTCGACAGTGCGCAAAACACGATGCTAACCAGCGTACAAACGAGCGAAACGTAATCGAACCGAGTAAACACGAGTGTAACGTCGTACCTGCGCGCGGTGGAAACGACGATCCAGCACATGCCGATAAGGTATGTGATATTCATGACCAGTGCGGCAATGAGCATCACGTTGAAGTTTCTGCCGACAAATCCGCGACCACGCAAAAATCTTGCCGCCACGACGATCACGAACGGAATAATGCAAAACAGACCGATATAGTTCAGTTGCCATACGTCAAACTCGTACTGCGTGTTGCCGGTCAGCATGTCGTCGACTTTGAACGGACCTTGGATAAAACTCTGCGCCAGTCCTATAAGGCATATCGGCAGGGCATTGAACAGTAGCGTTATTGACGAAAACCATCTTTCTTTTTTATTCATACATTCTCCTTAACCATGCGGTTTTAGGCTTTTGGCTATATCGTTCCGCATGGTTATCGCTAAAACAGCGATGCGACAAAATCGGTCAAAAAACCCACGCCCACGCAAGTGACGTACATAAACACGACGATCGCAACGTTTTCTTTTATATTCTTGTTTTCCTTCAGTAGCACGGCATAACCTATACCTGCACCCGCGCTAAGTCCCGCCACAGCCGAACCGAGCGTTAATCCGCCTATTGCGTACAGTTTCGTGATCACAACCGAAGCCGCACAATTCGGTATAAGCCCTATCAGTGTAGCCACGAACGGCTGTAAAATCGTGGTTTTAGACAGAAATTCCGTCAGCTTGTCTTCTCCCACAAAATAAATGGTCAGTCCCAGCACCACGTTTACCGCCAAAACAAACCCAAGCACAGTGAGCGAATGCAGTAAGGGATGCAAAATAAGTTCCTTTACACTTGCCTTGCCGGTCACACTATGTCCGTGGCATCCGTGTACCGCATGTTCATGCTCATGTCCGTGAGCGTGTCCGCCATCTGTCTCACCTTCGTCGGCTCTGCGCTCGTTCGTTTCGTTGTCGCTTGACGTTTCGCAATCGGCAGATCCGCTATTAGCATCGGTATCAACCGCATTTTCGTTAGATTCCGCACTCTCCGCTACGTCCGAAGATTTGTTAAATTTACCGAATTTGAAACCGTGCGGAAAGAAAAAATGCACGGCATAGCCTACGATTAGCGCAAAAACAAGTTTTACGGCAAGCAGAGGCAACAGCTTGTATGCGTTTTGATAATCGGCGAGCAGTACCGGTACGGCTTCATCACTGGTTGCAATAAATACCGCCAATAGCGTGCCGAGCGAGATCTTGCCCATGGAATACAAATTAGCGGAAACCACGGAAAAACCGCACTGCGGAATTATACCCACTGCCGCTCCCACCGCCGGCGCGGCATGCGAAAACAACGCGCGACTTTTCGTCACACGCGTGGCAAACTTGCTCTCGACGAGTTCTATTAAAATGTATGTCGCCACAATTATCGGCGCGAGTTTCAGCGTATCGATAAGTGCGTCAAGCAACGTTTCCCACATAAGGAACGCCTCCGTAAAGCTCGTTTTTCACTTCCGTCTCGGGCACCGAAAAAGCCGATGCCGTCCGCCATTTATTATTATATACCTTATTGTACGATTTTTCAAGCATCAAGACGCGATTTTTACTCCAAACCCGAATTTTTATAAAAACATAGTGAAAACGTTTGCCAAATAAAACGTTTTGCGCTATAATACCCATTGTGTCAAGCGGATTTTATGCTGATATGGCTCAGAGGCAAAGGCACGTCCTTGGCGCGACGCGTTAAGCAATCAGTCCGGTGGACTGTTTGTAGCCAAAGCGGACGCGATTTATAATCGCGGCAGGTGGACGAGGTCTCGCGGAACCGATAAAAATAAATACACAACTAGCATTTTTATGCTGATATGGCTCAGCAGGTAGAGCACGTCCTTGGTAAGGACGAGGTCCCGGGTTCGAATCCCGGTATCAGCTCCAAAAGTCCAAAAGAAAGAACATCCAACAGGTGTTCTTTTCTTTTGCGAGTTCGGTCAAGGGATTTGAACGCATCGTAGATGCTTGTTCGCGGTGGCGCAAGGTTATATCAAAAACAAAATGACGCAATTTTTTATCCGCATTTTTTACTTCACGATAAAAACGGCCTAATAAATATAAAAACACAAAAAAACCTTGAAAATCGCTTTATATTGTGGTATAATTCTACTTGTGAAGGCGTGTGCCTATGCACATACATACGCGGGAATGGTTTTATTGACACGGCAAACGTATTGACGCTGTACGGCAGTTTAATTTGATGGCCGCGTATAGAGATTCGGCAAACGATTTTTAGGAAAGGAGAAACTCATTATGGGAAAAACATTTAACGCAAAACGCACGATATGTTTTTACTTGGTTATCGCTTTAATTTTAGGCTCGATCGGGCTATGGCTATCGGACATCGGGAGCACACCGGCGCACGCCATGACCATGTCGGTTAAGTCGCTTTACGGCACGGTATACTCTATCTCGGCAGAATCGGGCGATTCGGTCGACAACCTAAAAGCCAAGATACAAGACCAAACCGGCATACTGCCAAAGAATCAAACGCTTATTTATGCCGGCAAACAGTTAGAATCGGGCAGAACGCTCAGCGATTACAACATAACAAGCGATGCAAACATATCGCTCGTAACTTCCTTTAAGACCATAGAGATAGACAACAATATTATAAAAGGCGACGTGTTCTATTACGGCACTTACACTTCGGGCGAAACGGACTACGACGTGTCGTGGATAGCCATGGACAATAACGGCTATGTTTTTTCAAAATATCTGCTCGGAAATTCGTGGTTTAACGACAAAAACGGCATGTATTTTTATGCAAACGACAAAGACGGAAACGATTACAACAGTACTCTTAAAGAAGTGATGGACGGCTTTTATAACGGAGACAATGCACTGTTTACGGATAGCGAGAGAGTCGCAATAAAGCAAACGACGTTGCCCGCAGAAAGTATGGACAAAAAGAGTAATAGGGGCAGAAAAGACATAAATGCGTACGTGTTCCCCTTGTCCGCTTGGGACGACTACAATGATAGCACAAAAACAACCACTTATTACGGAGACTTCAATACGATATATAGCGACACAATGTTGCAACAATATCTTATCGCAAAACTAATCACGGATAAAGACGGCGAGGGCGAAGATTATTGGTTTAGAACGGCACAATCGGGTTGGTCCGATACGGGTAGCGACGCATCACCGATGATTTACGCTTATTGTTACTCGAGCGAAGAATGGAAACTTACAAACGGCTCATCACCCCGCTGGAATAACGGCGAAGGTGTAAGACCGGCATTCACGCTCGACAAGACAAAAATCTTATTCAAGTCCGCCGCAAACAGCGGAAAAACTATCGAAACGGGCAAAAACGCGTTGACGTCTGTGGGGAACTACAGCGGGGTAAACGGAAGAGAGTGGAAATTAACGTTGCTCGACAGCGACAGAGCTTTTACCGCAACCGTTGCAAAAACAGATGTTGGACTCGGGAACCCTGTAGCCGTAACGTATAGCGGAGCAAAACTCGGCGACAACGAATATATCTCGGCAATGATTCTCGACACGGACGACAATATTTTGTACTACGGACAAGCCGAACAAAGCAAGGGAAGCGGAACGGCAAAAGTTTATCTGCCGACAAGCCTTGAATCGGGAAAAGTATACACTCTTAGAGTGTTTAACGAGCAAGCAAACGGTGACTACAAGACCGACTACTCTTCCGAGTTCGTAGATTTTACCGTCACCACTTACACCGACATCACCGCTCCGACGGGAACAATCACGATAGATAGCGCTCCGTCTTCTTCTTTTTACGAAACGGTTGACTTCCTTGGCAGTTATTGTGCCAACCCGAACGTGACAATCACCGCAACCGACAACAGCGACGACGTAAAGATAGAATATTTTGTTGCAGATAAATGCTACACAAAAGCCAAACTCGAAGAAATGGAATTTACGACATACACAGATGCTTTTACTATCGATAAAGATATGCAACGAGCGATTGTTTATGCACGTCTTTCGGATAATGCTTCGAATGTTACTTACCTATGCACTAATATGTATTGTATAGATACTACCGACCCAACGATTAGCGGAATAGAAAACGGCGGAACTTACTGCGGAAAGGTAACCGTAACGGTAAGCGATACAAATCTATTAAATGTCAAACTAAACGGAACAAAACTCACATTAGAAACTAATTCCGTAACATTTGACGTAAGCCCTTCCGCAGACGCGCAAACCATTATTGCGGAAGATTATGCCGGAAACAAAACAACGTATACGATAACCGTAAATGACGGACACACGGCGGAAGCCGACGACGAAGACTGCACAACCGATATTAAGTGCAAGTTTTGCGGAGAGGTTTTAACAAAAGGTTACGAGAGTCATGACTACATAGAAGACGTTTCTTATACGGGAGATGAGAAAAAATATATTTGTTCTCACTCCGATTGCACCGCAAGTAAATTGGCTTATACCATTTCTTTTGAAGATAAAAATATTACTGCCGATAAAACCATTGCGGAAACAGGCGAAAGTGTAAAAATTAGCTATAATAATAAAGGATACGATGTAACTTGGAGCGTTAAAAACAGTTCGGGCGAAGATATTGCATACACTACGGTCGCAAACGATAAAACAATTATTTCCTTTACAATGCAGAATGCCAACGTAGTAATCTCGGCAACTGCCACACTGAAACAGTTTAACGTGATTTACAACTATATAAACGATAAAGGTGAGCCGGTTATCGAAGATGTCCGGACAGTAAGCTATGGTGAAAACATCAAATTGTATACCGCACCGACATACAGTTATCAAGGCTATGATTTTGAATTTTGTTGCTGGCGTGTGTTCTACAACGAAAACAGCTATCCGATTACA
>CAVEYH010000066.1:0-3187 GCA_963620055.1 bacterium
AACTAGTCTTGTTACAGCCAAGGAACCAGAAAGTTCCGATCATCGCCATACAAATGATCAGTAATAATGATATTATTTGTTTTTTAGTCAGTAGCCGAGATACGTTCGGCATACGAACAAAGCCTTTCACAATATTTCTCCTTACGAGTGGAGCGAGTACAAGACAAACACATAAGAATCAAGCAGTAAAATGCGCTCGTTCCCCTTTTTCTTCTCTTTATTTTAGTGCGTGATGATCAAAAAATCGATCTTGCGCCGTCAATTATCTTTCTAAATTGAGTTATATAAATTATCGACAGTATATTCGCAAACGAGTAGTTTGCAAAAACACGGAAAGTATCAAAGTAAAAAATGTTTTGGTCGCGGATAATCCGCAGCAGTATGCGCTAATCCCTACATACAAACGGGCTTGTACGACGGTGGCGACTCGTACCACAATCGGGAAACATAACTAATTTTTTTATGTAAGCCTTAATCCTTCCTTTCCGAGTCATTCTCGGTTGCATTTTCTGTTGTCGATTTCCGATAGGCTATCGGAGTCACGCCTTCGATGTTTTTAAAGACTCTACTAAAGTAAGCTACATCGACGTAACCGCAGGCTTTTGCCACATCGCCGACAGAGTTGTCTGTTTCGGCTAGTAATTTTTTTGCCAACGCAATGCGTTTTTTAATGAGATATTTTAGAGGCGGTATACCCAGCGTGTCCTTAAACAAATGCGTCAAATAGTATTTGTTTATGTACAAGCTACGGCACACGTTATCTATCGTGTCAATGGTGGTAAAGTTCTTGTCCAAGAATTCCTTTACCTCGGTGTATGTCCGCTTGCTTTCAAAGATCTCTTCCGCCTTATGCGAAGTGAGACGCAACACGAACGACACCAATATAGTCAATAGCGAATCGCTGATAACACTGAAATAAGATGGTTTTAATTCGTTCTCCCATAGGAGCTGATCGCAATAGTCCATAATGCGATCGTAGAATGAGCCGGTGTCTGTGATTTTAAACGGAGCATCCTGAACGAGCGAGCATGAGGGATATCCTTCGATGAGTACACGCGCAATACCTAAAAACATGATGTCCGCCGGCACTCCGTAGTCGAAGAATTCGGTGTGCATGACGCGCGGATTACATATAATCATGTCCCCTGACTTAAAAGGGTAGGTCTCATCGTCTACACGGAACTTGCCCGAACCATTTTTAACGATCATGATCTCGCAGAAATCGTGGCAATGCAGATCGCTCATCCAACCGTTACTAGGACGATAAACACCGATATACATCAGTTTCGGTTTTTTCAAAAATATGCTTTTTTTGTCTGTTCCGCTGACTTCCATGATTGTCCGTTATAAAGAGCAAAAGCGTAGCAACAACGTCTACGCCTTGTATTTGAGGATCTTTAGGTCCGTGATTTTCTTAAAAGTGTCATTATTACGCATCAAAAATTCCTCGGCTAATGCCTTGTACGCGACCGAGCCTTGGCATTTAGGTTCAAACAACATGACGGGTAGACCGTACGACGGAGCTTCCCCGAGGCGAATATTTCTCGGTATTTTAGCATCAAAGACCTTTTTGCCGAAAAATTTGTAAATCTCTTCGGTTACGTTTTGTACGAGTTTTGAACGACTGTCGTACATTGTCAAAACCACACCCTCGACTTCGAGTTGCGGGTTAAGAATCTTTTTTGTCAGCCTGATCGTGTTCATCAATTGACTGAGACCTTCCAAAGCATAGAACTCGCCCTGAATAGGAATGAGTATCGAGTTTGCCGAAGTGAGCGCATTGACCGTAAGAAGAGCAAGTGACGGCGGACAGTCGATGAGAATGTAGTCGTATACGTTTCTCAGCGGAGAGAGAATCTTTTTAAGGACTTTTTCGCGATCGTCCACGCTAACAAGCTCGACTTCCGCACCGGCAAGGTCGATGTTAGACGGCAAAATATCCAGTCCCTTAACGATGGTAGGAACGATTGCCATACTTGCATCGACTTCGCCCATCAGCACGCTGTAGGTCGAGTACTTAACTTTTGTTTTATCTATGCCGAAACCGCTACTGCAGTTTCCTTGCGGATCGATATCCACCGCCAGCACCTTTTTACCCATGAGAGCAAGGTAGCTTGCTAGATTTACGCAAGTCGTGGTTTTACCGACACCGCCTTTTTGGTTTGCTATTGCTATAATTTTGTGCATAATTCCTCACTGAAATTGCTTAAAATAATAATGTTGTGTAAGGCTTAATCGCTTGGACATATAGTATATTATAAGAGCACATAATAATACTACTATCATAGTTTATCATAAATAAATACAAATGACAAACGTTTTTACGCGTGCGCGCGCGAAATCTTTATAAATATTGTATGATTTTCATAGAAAATTATCACATCGCGCGAAAAAATATTGAAGTCAACTATGATTTTAATGTGCTAATAACTTGCGTAAAATATTGTTGTTCGCTATAATAAATATATCATGAGCATCATCGAATTAAACGGAGTTTACTATACTTACGGCCGTGGTACCGACAGCGAAACACAGGCTGTCCGCGGAGTGTCACTCTCTGTAGAAGAGGGCGAATTTATTGCCATAGTCGGACATAACGGTTCCGGCAAATCCACGTTAGCTCGACTCATGAACGGATTACTCATGCCCGACAGCGGGAGCGTAACGGTGAACGGATTGTCCACCGGCATAGAAAAGAATCTTTTCGACGTGAGAAAAACCGTCGGTGTAGTTTTCCAAAATTCCGATAACCAAATGGTTGCCACAATCATCGAAGACGACGTTGCGTTCGGACCCGAGAACCTAGGACTTCCGTCGGAGGAAATCCGCGAGCGTGTCGATTGGGCGCTTCGTAGCGTAGGTATGTACGAGCACCGTACCGGCACACCGTTTAGACTGAGCGGAGGACAAAAACAACGACTTGCGATAGCCGGAGTGCTTGCGATAAAACCGCGCGTAATGGTGCTTGACGAATCGACTTCCATGCTCGATCCGGATGGTAGAGCGGAAGTAATAGAAGTGGTAAAAAAGCTCAATCGCGACGAAAAAATGTCCGTTGTCATGATAACGCACTTTATGGAAGAAGCGATGCTTGCCGACAGAATAATCGTGATGGACAAAGGCCGTATTGCGATGCAAGGCGGGAAAGAGATATTCGAGCGCGAAGATGAACTTACCGCTATGGGAC
>CAVEYH010000066.1:3197-5208 GCA_963620055.1 bacterium
CTATGGGACTTACCGTACCGATAGCGACGAGAGTCGCACATGCACTCAAAAAGAAAGGAATACCGATTGACGAAGGCGTGACAACCGCGGAGGAGCTGATAGAGAAATTATGCCGATAAGGATAGAACATCTCGGTTACGTCTACAACCCGAAAACGTCTTTTGCAACGACTGCACTCAACGATATAAATCTCGAAATAAACGACGGTGATTTTTTAGGCGTCATAGGTCATACCGGTAGCGGAAAGTCAACATTGATTACGCATCTAAACGCACTTACGCGCATACAATCCGGCACGATTTTTGTAGACGAAATAGATCTTAGACCGAAAAAAATAGATTTTAAGAAACTCCGCAGTCGTGTGGGTATGGTTTTTCAGTACCCCGAATACCAGCTGTTTGACGAAACCGTATACAAGGACGTTTCGTTCGGACCGAAAAATATAGGACTTGGTGACGAAGAAATTGCCGACAGAGTAAAAGAAGCGATAGGACTTGTCGGACTCGATTACGAATCGGTCAAAGACCGTTCACCGTTCGAATTGAGCGGAGGACAAATGCGCCGTGTCGCGCTTGCCGGTGTCATAGCAATGCGCCCCGAAGTACTTGTGCTTGACGAACCGACCGCAGGACTTGATCCGCGCGGAAAAGTTGAGGTCATGGAACTTGCAAAAAGGCTGAAACAAACATGCCCGATTATAATCATGATTTCGCATAATATGGACGAAGTTGCGAAGTATTGCAACCGTGTAGCCGTCATGAGCGACGGAAAACTCTACGGCGTATATTCTCCGCGCGAATTGTTTGCAAGTGCCGATCTTCTTCGTTCGCTCCATATCGAACCGCCGTCAGTGACCGCAATTGCCGAAGGCTTGAATGTACACGGTTTTAACATTGACCCGTCGATAATAGCCGAGGACGAACTCGTGGAAGCGATCGCTACCGAGTGGCAGAGGAGGCACAGCAATGCGTGAGATTACTCTCGGACAATATTATCCGACGGATTCATTGCTTCACCGCCTTGATCCCCGTACAAAAATCATACTCATGATAGCGTACATCACCATGATTTTCTTCGTAAAGACATTTGTCGGTTTCGGAATCGTGCTGATTTTCTTGGTGATATCGATTTTACTGTCGCACGTTCCTGTAGGCAAAGTGTTAAAAAGTCTGAAAACGATAATATTTTTAGTGCTGTTCACCGTGATAATGTCGCTGTTGTTTTATGCGGGAAAAGAAGAAGACTTGCTTTGGCGATGGGGTATAATCAAGATCTACCGTGCAGGACTTATCAATGCCGGACTTATGGCTCTTCGCCTCACGTTTTTAGTAATCGGTCCAACGTTACTGACGTACACGACTACACCGGTTGCACTCACCGACGGACTTGAAAGCTTGCTAAAACCCTTATCGTACATCAAGTTTCCCGTGCACGAGCTTGCCATGATAATGAGCATCGCATTGAGACTTATTCCCACGCTTGTCGAGGAAACCGATAAAATCCAATCTGCACAAAAAGCACGTTGCGCAGATTTTGAGAGCGGTAACGTTTTTAGACGAGCAAAAGCCATGATTCCTGTGCTGATTCCTCTGTTCGTGTCGTCATTTAGACGTGCCGACGACCTTGCCGATGCAATGGATTCGAGATGCTATCGCGGAGCCAAGGGAAGAACTCGCATGAAAAAATTGCGTTTTCACGTTCGCGACTTACTTGCTATACTGTTCTTAGCAGTGTTTTTCTTTGTGATCTTGTGGCTACGCTATAACTTTTTCCCGTGGATTATCGATCTAAGCACGATTTCGTGGATAATGTGAGGTGCACCGTGAGAAGAATAAAAATCACGCTCGACTATATAGGCACCGTTTATGACGGATGGCAACGTCAGCCAAACCGCGACACTGTCCAACAGAGAGTAGAAGATGCAATATTTTCATTGTCAGGCGAACACGTCTCCGTCATTGCCAGTGGTAGAACAGATGCCGGTGTACATGCGTTGGGACAAGTCGCACAC
>CAVEYH010000067.1:0-466 GCA_963620055.1 bacterium
GGTAAAGGATGCTACTTGCATAAAAATGGAACTTGGCGAACCGGATGCGAGCGGACGTCGCTCACCGAAACCGATTGAAGGAAGCGAATTTGCGGTTCCTGCCGATATGGTTGTCGTGGCACTCGGTACCAGCCCGAATCCGCTTATAAAAGACAGTTATCAGGGACTTGAAACGGCAAAACGCGGCATACTCGTAGTGGACGAGGACATGATGACATCTGTTGACGGAATTTATGCCGGCGGAGATGCCGTGACAGGTGCCGCAACGGTAATACTTGCAATGGGTGCAGGCAGAAAGGCTGCTCATTCTATCCTAAAACGTTTTGATTTAGCCGAGTAATACGGTTAAATTTACGCAAAAAAAACAACAAAGGAAGGGCACAAAGCGAATAAAATAGCTTTTGCCACGGAGAAGTAATAAAATGTTCGTAGACAAGGCAAAAATTTATATCAAGTCCGGCAATGG
>CAVEYH010000067.1:476-5164 GCA_963620055.1 bacterium
GTATGTACCGGACGGAGGTCCGGACGGCGGCGACGGAGGAAAAGGCGGAGACGTAATTTTTACTGTTGACGAACGCCTCAATTCGCTTACCGATTTTCGGTACGAACAGCACTTCCGCGCCGCAAACGGCGAAAACGGAAGTAGCAGGTTTTGCCACGGCAAAAATGCTCCCAACTTAATTGTCAAGGTTCCTCGTGGCACAATAATTCGTGATGCGGAAACAGATAAAATTATAGCGGACATGTATGAAGAGAACGCCACGGTTACCGTGCTAAAAGGCGGTTTCGGCGGAAAGGGTAACGCAAGATTCAAATCGTCGCGCCGTAAAGCCCCGCGCTTTTCACAGACAGGTGAGGTGACGGATGAACATTCGGTCACGCTTGAATTAAAAACCATCGCGGATGTAGGACTTGTCGGCTATCCGAACGTCGGTAAATCCACACTTTTGTCCGTAATTTCATCGGCAAAACCAAAGGTTGCTAATTATCACTTCACCACACTTACACCTAACTTAGGCGTTGTCAAGCGTTATGACGGAGCATTCGTTGTTGCCGACATACCGGGACTTATCGAAGGTGCCGGCGACGGAGTGGGACTCGGTACAGAGTTTTTACGCCACGTCGACCGCACACGACTCATTGTCCATGTTGTCGATATATCGGGTAGCGAGGGCAGAGATCCAATTGCGGACTACCGCACGATAAATGCGGAACTCAAAAAGTACGACAAACGTCTTGCATCGCTTCCACAGATTGTCGCACTCAACAAGGCAGATCTTTTGTATGACGATGAAGTAGTTAAGAACTTCCGTCGTCACGTCAGAAAGCCGATATATCTTATTAGCGGCGCAACGCGCCAAGGCATCGATGAACTACTTGATGCCGTGTACGCAAAATTACAGACACTTCCACCGGCAACAAAACTTGAATACGAGCCGTTCGAATACGAGCGCCGTAGCAACACCGATTTTGAAGTCACTCGCGATGATGACGGAGGATTTGACATAAGTGGCGGACTTGTCGAGGAGCTTGCCCGTAACGTAGTGCTCGATAGTTATGACAGTTTCCGCTACTTCCAAAAGAAACTAAAAGAAACCGGTGTAATCAAAGCACTTAGAAGAGCGGGCGCAAAAGACGGCGATACCGTGCGCGTGCTCGACGTCGAATTCGAGTTTGTAGAATAATGAGACGCGTGATATTCGGCGGAAGTTTCGACCCGCCAACACTTGCCCACTATGATATGGGCATAAAATTAGCCGAACATTTTGACGAAACAATAATAATCCCCACTTATGTATCGCCGTTCAAGTCCGGCGGTGCAGAGCTAAGCGGAGAAGAACGTCTCGAGCTTTTACGAAAACTTTTTGACGGCAACAAGAAAATAACCGTTTCAAATATAGAACTTGTCGCAGGTGGCACGAGTTATTCGTACATGACGGCAGAAAAATTCTATAATCCCTCGGACGAGTTGTATATTGCAATCGGGAGCGACGGACTAGGTTCGCTGGACAAATGGGCACGTACAGACATTTTGGCCAAAATCGCTACGTTTTTCATCGTAGCACGCCCATACTTTAAGATAAAGCAATCAGAGCTTAGCCACGCAAAAGATATATTAAAAGTTGAGATTGCACCGTTTATTGGTCAAGAAGGCTCTTCGTCACTGCTTAGAGTTGCCGTCGCGTTCGCAAAAACTGCCGAAGTAGTGCCACCGCTCGTTGCCGAGTATATCGACAGCCACGGATTATATCGCGACTATGACTACATTGTGTCACGTTATAATGAATTTGACATGAAAAAGAGTCGTGCCGAGCATATATATCGCACAACAAAAGCCGCAATAATTTTAGCGAAACTAAATAATATCGATCCCGACAAAGCGATAAGAGCCGCATTATACCACGACATAGGCAAGTATGTTACACGAGAGAAACTCGAAAGCTTAGGTATACCGTGGACAGACGAGATTGAATCGTTGCCTAGTAGCTGTCGCCATCAACTTACCGGTGCCGCGATCGCAGAGAAGTGCTTCGGAGAAACCGATCAAGACGTACTCTCCGCAATCAAAACGCACACAACCGGCGGAAAGAACATGACCACTCTGCAAAAAATTATTTTTTCGGCCGATTATATCGAGGAAGGACGCGACTTCGACGGACTTGACAAAATCCGCGCGATCACTTACGATAATTTGGATAAAGGTGTAATAGCAATACTTAAAAATACGCTTATATATCTAAAAAGTGTGGGAGAAAGCATTGCCCCCGCAACAAAAGAAGCGTATGAATATATTATTTCCGAAAAGGAGAATAAAAATGGCAACATTAATCGCTGATTTAAGCAAGTACGATCTAAAAACAGCAGAAGGATTAGCCGGTGCGATCGCATACCTTCTTGATCTCAAAAAAGGCAAAAATATCGTTACGATCGACCTAAACGGCAAGACAACGATAGCCGATTATTTTGTAATTGCATCCGCATTTTCTACAACACAAGTAAAGGCTTTGTCCAACTATGTTGAGGACGAACTTTCAAAGTGCGGCATCGAACCGCTTCATCACGATGTCGATCAAAAATGGGTTGCGCTCGACTACGGATTCGTTATCGTCCATGTTTTTTATAAGGAACTTCGCGATTTTTACCGTATCGAAAGACTATGGGAAGGCGGAACGAATGAACTTAAACCAACTAATAACGATTAACTAAAAGTGAACATCCACGGTGAGAGAACTAACTAACGCCGTGATTTTGTATTTGGTACATTGATTACCATATCGGTGACTAACATGAACGAAGTTACGATAATACAGCACATACAAAACATAAGAACGGCATTTTTAGACGGGCTATTTTTGGTTATAACAAACCTCGGTGCGGAGATGCTTTTTATCGTCGTGGCGGCAATTTTCTATTGGTGTGTAGACAAGCGTTACGGCTATAAAATGATGAACGTATTTATCTTAGGTGCGGCATGTATGGAAGGTATAAAGAATCTTGTCCGCCGTCTCAGACCGTTCACGCATGACGGAATTGTGTCGGTAGGCGAAAAGACAAGCGGTTATTCGTTCCCTAGCGGTCATTCGCATGCAATATCGAATTTATCGACACAGCTCTACATAAAATATCGTCGATTGTCGTTGCTTGTAACAGGTATAATTGTGTCTTTACTTGTCGCATTTTCGCGAATGTATCTCGGACAACACTTTCTTACCGACGTTATTGTGGGGCTGATGCTCGGAATTGGCTTTGCAACGTTGTTTTCAATGCTTTTCGAATTGCTTAAGGATAAGGAAGAATATATCGTTTTAGGTGCGTTCCCGATATGTATAATTATCGAACTAGTGTTGATTTTTACCGGCACGGCATCAACGACAGGATC
Source organism: bacterium (assembly GCA_963620055.1). GTDB lineage: Bacteria > Bacillota > Clostridia > Christensenellales > Pumilibacteraceae > UBA10677. Next base: position 3,855 of record CAVEYH010000067.1, read on the forward strand.
GGTGCAAGACGTACTCGGCGCATACGCCGCCCTGTCAATCGGCTATTTTATCGAGAAGCGTTATGTAAAATATGATGTCCATGCCGTGTGGTATATTCAAATTATCAAAATAGTGTTGGGACTCGGCATCTCGCTAGGCATAAAACAAGGTTTCAAGCTGTTTTTACCACAATCCGTTCCGGCACTGTACAACTTTTTCCGCTATTTTGTCACCGCACTTGTAGCAGTGCTCGGTCTACCGGCATTATTCAAAGTAACAAAGTTATATGGCAGATTCGGTGCTGAGATTACGAGTAATATCATACAAGAAAAATCAGAAAACGGCGAAACTGATAATGCGGATTAACTACATAAAATCGCTTGACAAGAGAATCAAGCGGTTATATAATTTAGTCACAACTTAGGGGCGGGGTGCGATTCCCCACCGGCAGTGAACGCAATCGCGTAAGTCTGCGAAGGACGTTATTCGTCCCCGAGCGAGTGAGATTCTCGCACCGACGGTACAGTCCGGATAGTATAAGTTGAAAAGTGCAGTACGCAAATTCTACGCCCCGATTTAAGGAGGCGTGTTTTTTATGTCAAAAAACAAATGGCTCACGACTCGCGGAATCGTGACTACGGCAACACTTACGGTCATAGATTACGGCCTTAGCTGGCTAGAATTCCCGATTTTTCCCGCAGCGTCGTTCCTCAAACTTGATTTTTCCACCTTTGTAACATTATTCGGCGGATATATGTTCGGTTTTCCGGCAGCGGTTGTCATAGAAGGGCTCAAACAACTGCTTATTTGGGGCACAAAATCCACAACCGGCGGAGTAGGTGAACTTGCAAACTTTGTCATGACTATCGCATTCGTTGCCGTTCCCACCATATTGTATCGTTACAAAAAAGGTAAAGGCAGAGTGTTTGTAGGCCTTTCGATTGGTTGCGTTTGCCAAATAATCGCGTCGATGATATGCAACCGCTACATTACGTTTCCGTTGTTTGTCGGAGACGGAGCAAGGGATATGTTTGCAAGTCTATGGGGTTACGTCCTTGCCTTCAATGCGATCAAATCTGTTTCGGTCAGTGCGCTAGTGTTTTTCTTATATAAGCGTCTGTCATTCGTGCTAAAACGTTATATTCTCACGTCACAAACTCATACGGACGAAGCGGACACAACCATGACAAAATCTACGGATGGCGATCAACCATTGTCTATAGCCGAGACTGATCCTGGCGATCAATCCGAGAATACAGAGAAAACGCAGAATACGGAAGAATAGGAAAATGGGTTAAAAAACCGCTATAACGGCATAATAATATAGAAT
>CAVEYH010000068.1:0-4484 GCA_963620055.1 bacterium
TTCTATACCCACAAAAACAGCCTTAGACATAACAGCGGAGAAAAAAGATATGCCGGTAAAAATATCGAAAGACCTTCCTGCGAGAAAATTTTTAGAAGACGAAAACATATTCGTAATGACATACGAGCGCGCGGAAAGTCAGGACGTGCGTCCGCTAAGAGTTGCCGTGCTCAACCTCATGCCAAACAAGATCGACACCGAGACACAGTTGTTGCGCCTTATAGGCAATACTCCGCTCCAAGTCGAAGTAGTGTTTTTAACTACCGCAAGTTATGTTTCTCGTCACACGCCGGAAGAACACTTGCGTTCGTTTTATAAGACGTTCGACGAGATTGCAAGGTCAGGCGATAAATTTGACGGACTTATCGTCACGGGCGCGCCGGTAGAAAAAATAGATTTTACCGACGTCGCATATTGGGGCGAGATTGAGCGCATAATGGAATGGGCAAAGTATCACGTGTACTCGGCAATGTACATTTGTTGGGCCGCACAAGCGGCAATGTATTACTATTACGGGGTAAACAAGACGCCGAAAGACATGAAAATTTCAGGAGTGTTCATGCACGAAGTTTTCGATAAAACCAATCCGCTTGTCAGAGGATTTGACGACGAATTTTGCGCACCGCACTCGCGCTTTACCGACATTGACCTCATAGAGTTTGAAAAACTAGACAACGTTACGGTGCTTGCCGCAAGTAAAGAAGCGGGCGTGTACCTTGCCGCAAGTCGTGATCTACGCAAAGTGTTTGTATTCGGTCACGGCGAATACGATGCGGACACATTAAAGAACGAATATCTTCGCGACAAAGCAAAGGGTATGAATCCGGCTATTCCGGCACATTACTTTGACGGTGACAATCCGGACTCAAAGCCAAAACTAAAGTGGCGCGCACACGAATCGCTACTTATATCGAATTGGCTAAATTATTGCGTATATCAGGCAACGCCGTATGACATTGAGAAGATCGGCTAACGGCATAAATGAGGCAAATAGGAGATGGAAGCTTATGAGAAAGACTAAAATAGTTTGTACATTGGGACCGGCAACGGACAATTACGAAACATTAAAAAATCTAATAAAAGCCGGCATGAACGTGGCAAGATTAAACATGTCACACGGTGACCACTCAGAGCACCTTCATAGAATAGAAATGGTGCGCCGAGCTCGTATGGAACTTAATATGCCCGTAGCAATACTTATGGACACAAAAGGACCGGAAATCCGTGTAAAAACGTTTGCAAATCACAGTGTAAACCTCGTAGAAGGCGCGCACTTTACACTCACCACGAGAAAAGTTACGGGCGACGAAACGCAAGTTTCGATCACGTATGCCGCGCTTCCGTCCGTTCTTAAGTCGGGCGATAAAGTATTACTCAACGACGGCATGATCGAGCTAAAAGTTGACAAGATAGTTGGTGAAGACATAATAACCACTGTTAGGGACGGCGGAGAACTTACCGATCGCAAGAGCATAAACCTACCAAATATCGATATAGACATGCCGTATCTGTCCGAGGCGGATCGCGGCGATATAGAGTTTGCGGTCAGCGAAGATGCCGATTATATTGCATTGTCGTTTGTGCGTTCTGCGGACGATGTAAGACAAGCAAAAAATTTAGTAAGAAGATTCGGCGGTGACAGGATTCAACTTATATCAAAAATCGAAAACCGTCAAGGCGTGATCAATGCCGAGGAAATACTCGGACTTAGCGACGGAATCATGGTTGCGCGCGGAGATATGGGTGTGGAGATTCCGTTCGAGGAGCTTCCGCACATTCAAAAAACGCTTATCAAGCAGTGCTACCGTGCCGGCAAGAAAGTCATTACAGCCACACAAATGCTCGAATCCATGATCCACAATCCGCGCCCGACTCGTGCGGAAATCAGCGACGTGGCAAACGCGATATATGACGGAACGTCGGCAATCATGCTCAGTGGAGAAACCGCCGCGGGCAAGTACCCCGTCGAGGCGGTAAAGACCATGGCAAAAATCGCGGAGGAGACCGAAAAGACAGTCAACTACAAAAAGCGTTTTCAGTCATACGACTACAAAGTCGTCAATATCACCGACGCAGTTTCGCACTCGACTTGCGCGGCAGCATTCGACCTCGGGGCAAAAGCAATAATCACAGTTTCACAGTCAGGCTACACCGCAAGAAAGGTTTCACGCTTCCGTCCCGAGTGTGTAATAATTGCTGCCACGACATCGCATAAGGCATATAACCAACTCGCGCTCAATTGGGGCGTAGAACCGTGCATGGCGGAAATTCAGCCGACATCGGATGCATTATTTGCTCATGCGGCAAGATGCGCACTCAAAACGGGACTCGTGAACGAAGGCGACCTTGTCGTGCTTACCGGCAGTTCCGAAGTCGGCAGAGCAGGCAACTCTAACACCATGCGTATCGAAAAGATACACTATTGATAAAGAAAAGAAGTATCGCAACCGACCATATAGAACACAAAAAGGAAAAGAAAATGTACGAAATTCTTATTGTAGAGGACGAATATAAGATCGCAAGATTTGTTTCGCTCGAACTTTGCCACGAAGGCTATGGCACAACGATCATTGCCGACGGCAGAGAGGCACTCGATGCCGCGCTCGAAAAGGACTTTGACCTTATCATTTTGGACGTAATGTTGCCGTCACTAAACGGAATAGAAATTTTACGTAGGCTTCGTCAAACAAAAGACACGCCCGTCATAATTCTTACCGCACGCGATCAAGTTGTCGACAAGGTTGTCGGACTTGACATAGGCGCAAACGATTATATGACCAAACCGTTTGCAATCGAAGAATTGCTGGCAAGGATTCGTGCAAACTTAAAAAAGAAAACGGACGTTTTCGAGCTCGGCAAGCTCAAAATCGACGTCAGCTCGCATATTGCGACATATGACGGCAATGCGCTTGACCTAACAAAAAAAGAATTTGACCTACTCGTGTATTTGATTGAGCATCGCAATAAGGTGATATCTCGCGAACAAGCGCTTGACGCCGTATGGGGTTATGATTTTATCGGAAATACAAACGTAGTCGACGTATATATTCGCTACCTTCGCAGTAAGATCGACGACACTTACGGTATTAAACTTATCGAAACGGTGCGTGGCTTCGGCTACGTTATAAGATAAAGAGGAAGGGAAAACGGTGACGGAAGATAAGAAAGAAAAGAACTTTGAAGAAGTAGAAGAAACTTTAGAGGAAATTCGCGACGAGGAAAAGCGAAACAAACACCATTCGAGATTTTACAAGTTTCTTTGTACACTTGCGAAACCGTTTTGTGCATTCGGTCGAGGTGTAAAAAAACTTCTTCGCAAGATCAGTATACCGATAACGATAAAAACAACGATTATTTACACGCTTTTATACTCGATAGCGGCATCGTTACTCGGTGTGTTTATCGTGCTGTCGGTAGAAAACCGTTTTATCGAACAAGGGATTCAGGACGACGGCTATATACTCTCACTTAAAATCACTGTCGCGCTTGTGATTGTGCTGTCAGTCATAATCGTAGCCGCACTCGGAAGTTTAGCGAGTAGTGCAATGCTCAGCCCTATACGCAAGATCATAAAGAAAATAGACAAAATCAGCGCAGACGATCTCAGCACGCGTATCGATGATGTAGACAGTAGCGACGAACTACATGAACTTACCGATCGAATAAACGCAATGTTAGACAATCTAGAACAATCGTTTAACAGACAAAAGACTTTCGTGTCGGACGCAAGCCACGAACTAAAAACGCCTATAGCAGTCATTCAAGGCTACTCGAGTCTCCTTCAGCGTTGGGGTAAATCGGATCCCGAGGTGCTTGACGAATCTATTGATAGCATCGCGCGCGAAGCGGACAACATGAAACGTATTGTCGAACAGCTTTTACTTCTTGCACGTATCGGTCGCTATATGCTTAACCTTGAGGAAATCAACGTCGGCGACGAGATCGAAAAGATAATCGACGACTATGAGCTTGTTTGCAAAACTCACAATTTTATATTCGAATCGGATTCCGATATCATGGCAATGGCGGATAAGAACTTATTTACCGAGTGTATTCGTGCGGTAGTGGACAATGCAATCAAATATTCGGACGAAAATACGACGATCAAACTTGCAGTCCGTTGTGACAGTGATTATGCGGTGATAAAAATCATCGACAACGGTAAAGGCATCTCACCGAGCGACTTGCCACACATATTCGATAGATTTTATCGTTGCGACAAATCTCGCGGAAGGGATAAAAACAGTAGCGGACTTGGACTTACAATTGCAAAATCGTCAATAGAAATGATGAATGGAACAATCGAGGCAGAGAGTGAACAAGGTGTAGGATCCACGTTCACATTGAGATTCCCGTTAAAGGAGAAAAAATCATGAGACACTAAGCTGTGCTTAGTGACTACGGACTCGACGATGCATGTGCTACAATATTTTTATTAAGTAACGTAAGTCCCGGCGATCGTTTTGATATTTTGCCCGTCGGTG
>CAVEYH010000068.1:4494-5160 GCA_963620055.1 bacterium
TCGATGCATCTATAGCTCACAAAAACGCCCAAACACTCATATCCGAGTATAAAAAGGACGGCGGTAGTGTAGCTGATGTTCGTATAGTCGACACACGCAAGATTGTTCAGCCGTGGGCACAGCTTCCGAGCATTCACGGTAAAGACGGCATGGGAGACTTGTTTTCGCCGTCGGTTTCGTCGGTACCCGTGATTACAATTAACGATTGGATTAAAGAGACAACGGAACCGGTGTACGTCATATCGTTAGGACCTTGCACGGTTACAAATGTTATAATGAAAAGTGTTAGGGCAGAGACATTGCTCATCATGGGCGGTTGTGTAGCAGAAACGCCGAATTTTTACGGCTACGAATTTAATCATTATCTTGACATACCCGCATTCAACGCATGTACGCGCTATCCGCACGTTGTGGCTACGCTAGACAGCTGTCGCAATCCGAAATTTAATCTTGCGACAAAGCAATTTACCGACGGCAAATTATTGTCAAAACTCCTTAATCGCTCGATCGAATTCGCCATCGCTCGCCATCCGAATAATAGTTACGTTTATGATTATATCGCAGTCCATTATGCCGTAACGCCCGAGCTTTTCACAATAGAAAAAGTAGTCGATCGCGAAGACAATCTTCTAAACGAGCTAAAAGTAAAATAGATATATATTCATA
>CAVEYH010000069.1:0-797 GCA_963620055.1 bacterium
CTTTCGCTCGGTGTGCGTCCAAAATGATCGCGATACAGAATAATGTTTATATCGGAGGGCGTGACTTCGTCCGGACTTATGTCCGATGTCACAGTGAACATCACGAACAGCAGCTGATTGCCGGAAACCGCCGCTTCTATTTCTTTTATATAGTCCTCGCTAAGCGCACTCGTATCGCTGTCGTATTTGTCGGCTGAAAAATCGGCAAACACTTCGGAACAAGCGGTTTCAATCTCATGCTCTTTCATCCTAGAGTAGTACGCCTTGAACAGTACAACTTCCGTACCCCATAAGAATGCAAGTATAATAACCGCCATGCCGACGAAGTACAGCCAAGTGCGGTACATAATGCTTCCGTGCTTTCTCACGCACTTTTTCTTTTTTTCGGGTGCGGGAGTCACGGTTGTGTTTTCGGCCATGAGTTTACCCTTCTTACAATTCTATTTTATATCCTAATCCGCGGAGAGTAACTATCTTGTCGCGGTATTTGCCGAGCGACGAACGTAACATCTTAACGTGCGTATCTACCGTGCGATCGTCCCCGTAAAAATCATAACCCCAAACGTTGGATAGGAGCTGTTCGCGCGATATCGCGATACCCTTGTTCTTTACCAAATAGAACAATAGTTCATACTCCTTCGGCGTCATGTTTACCTTCTCGCCGTCGACATATACGTTACGCCCCGGAATATCTATTTCCAAACCTTCGGAAACAATAGTTTCGCCTTTGCCCGGGTTGACGCGCTTTAACACGGCCGCAACTCTCGCCATGACTTCTTTCGGTGAAAACGGCTTTA
>CAVEYH010000069.1:882-5140 GCA_963620055.1 bacterium
CGGCTTTACGACGTAATCGTCGACACCTACTTCAAACCCAAACAAGCGATCATATTCCTCGACACGCGCCGACAACATAATGACGGGTACTTGCGAAAATTTGCGGATCTCTTTTACCGCATAATAGCCATCGAGTTTTGGCATCATAACGTCCATGAGAATAAGATCGAAACTATTCTCGCGGGCAAGCTTGACGGCTTGCATACCGTCTTCGGCTTCTACACACTCGTGTCCTTCAAACTCCGCGTAAAGACGGAGCACTTCGCGAATTTTCTCTTCGTCGTCTACAATTAAAAGTTTTGCCATATTATTCTCCTTTGTCGTCCATAAGTTCGGGCGAGTCTTTATATTTATGCTTGCATTATAACCCAGTTTTCGGGCGATACGATTATGATGTAGTGTTAAAATTATGAAATTCTCGCGTTTTCACAATCAAAAATCGCATTACAGACATAACACAAGCCGATTTTCACAATCGAAAGCTCAAAATGCGTACATTTTTTTGTGAAAATCTCATATATTCATTATACACCGCAAATTATTACAATATCAAGTTTTTTTATAAATTTGTAAAAATTTTTTATGGTGGTGTGTTCTAAAACAAAGACGCTCGGAAACTTGTCCGAACGTCTTTATGATACTAATCTAAATATTGTCTTACTTTGTACCGAACAGACGGTCGCCCGCATCTCCGAGTCCGGGGAGAATGTATCCGTTCTCGTTGAGGCAACGGTCAAGTGTGGAGACATAAATATCTACGTCGGGATGCGCCTCGGCAACTTTGCTCACGCCCTCTGGCGCACCGATTATTGCCATAAACTTAATGTTCTTGCAGCCGCGTTTTTTAAGTAGCGCGATAGCATCGCACGCGCTTCCGCCGGTAGCAAGCATAGGATCGCACACAAGCACAAGCTTGTTCTCGATACCGTCGGGGAGCTTGCAATAATACTCCTGCGGTTCGAGTGTGGTTTCGTTACGATACATGCCGATATGTCCGACTCTTGCGGACGGGAATAAAACGTGGATCCCGTTGACCATGCCGAGTCCTGCGCGGAGAATCGGAACAATCGCGATTGAGTTGTCTTTGACTACCTGCTGCGTGCAAGTCTCGAGCGGAGTCTTGACTTCCTTCTCAACGGTGGGAACGCCTTCTTTTAAACTTTCGTAAGTCATAAGTGTGGTGATTTCTTCAATAAGCTCGCGGAATTCCTTCATGCTGGTCTTCTCATCGCGAAGGATGGCGATCTTATGGCGAATAAGCGGGTGGTCAAAGATCACAACGTTTTTATAGTCTTTCATTTGTTATCTCCTTTTTTCTGTAATTTTTGTGTTTTAGTCCGCCCCGACCTTGATTTTTACAACCGAATATGCTAAAATAAATTTAGATTTAGTCGATGCGGAGGTAGGTATGAAAAAAATCTTAGTTAGCGCATGTTTATGTGGCAACAAATGCCGTTATAAGGGGGATGACTGCTTTAACGCTAAAGTCGCGGAACTTAGTGCGACCAATATTATTATTCCCGTTTGCGCCGAGCAACTCGGCGGTCTATCCACTCCGCGCCACCCTGCCGAACGTGTGGGTGACAAGATAATCTCTAACGCAGGCGTAGATGTGACAGAAGAATATTCGCGCGGTGCCGATCTCGTGGTGGCAATAGCCAAAGCCAACAACGTCGATTACTGCATTATGAAGGCCAATAGCCCGTCTTGCGGGAAAGGCGTCATTTACGACGGCACATTTTCCGGTGGCAAGACTAGCGGAAACGGTCTGACTACCGAACGGCTTTTAGCGGAAGGTTTTACCGTATATACAGAGAACGAGATTTGATCTCGTTCTTTTTTTGTGTTTATTTACTTTGTTCCGAAAATACGATCGCCTGCATCGCCGAATGCGGTCAAAATGTAACCGTGTTCGTTGAGCGGGGCATCCGCATAATGAGCTACATAGATTTTTACGTCCGGATGCATGGTTGCAACTTTTTTGACTCCCTCGGGTGCTGCAATTAACGACAAGAGTTTGATCTTTTTGAAACCGCGCTCCTTGATAAAATTGATTGCGGCAGCTGCCGAACCGCCGGTGGCAAGTGCGGGATCTACTACAATGCAAGTGCCATTTACGCAATCTTTAGGAAGTTTGCAATAATACTCGTGCGGTTGGAGGGTCTCTTCGTCACGATATAGACCAATATGTCCTATTCTCGCATTTGGGAAAAGTGCCGTAAGTCCGTCTACCATGCCGAGTCCCGCGCGAAGAATCGGCACAATCGCGATCGGTTCGTCAACGACAGGCGACTCGAATTTTGACAGCGGAGCCTGAATCATGACGTTCTTTGTCGGAAGGTCACGAAATGCCTCGTAGCCCATGAGCATTGCGATCTCGGAAACGATCTCGCGGAATTCTTTTGTACTGGTGCTTACGTCACAAAGGTGCGTAATTTTGTGTGCAACCAACGGATGATTTAGAATTGTTACGTTCTTCATATAATCCTGCATTTTATTTACCTCTCTTTACCTAAAACATTATACCACTTTCTCGCAAACATTTCAAGAGTATGCGCGTAAAACGGTAAAATATTTTTACACCCCGAAAGACTGTTCGCTCATCGGGGTGTAAATTTTTATTCGATTTTACTTATTATTCGGTGACTGCTTCGTCGCTAGCGGTATTCTCTTCTTTTGCAGTCTCTTCTGCTTCGAATGCGAAACCGCTGACATCTTCTTGGATTGCTCCGTTATCTACCTTGGTGTCCTTGTCTTTACCACTGTGTGTGATAAGGTTTACAACGATACCCACGATCATTGCAAGTGCAAGCGAGGTGATCTGAACATAAGGAGTGTTCGTAAGCGGATTCATACCAAAGTCAAGCGTTACACCGCCGATACCGATGACTAAGATTGCGGCGACAGGATAAAGGTTGCGGTTATCGGAAAGATCTACGTCTTTTAACATTTGGAGACCGCTGACGGAGATGAAGCCGTACATTGCGATGCACGCGCCGCCCATTACACATTTAGGTAGCATGTTGATGATTGCTACAAACGGTGAGATGAATGATACTACCATGCACAAGATGCCGGTCGTAAGGATTGTGAATGTTGAAGCATCTTTAGAAAGCGCTACACAGCTGATAGATTCACCGTAAGTCGTGTTTGCGGCACCGCCGAAGAATGCGCCGACCATCGATCCTACACCGTCGCCGAGAAGCGTATTGTGAAGGCCCGGGTCATCGAGAAGGTCTCTGTTTACGATGCTGGAGAGGTTCTCGTGATCGGAGATGTGCTGAGCAAGCTCTACTACGGCGATAGGTACGAAAAGTACTGCAAGGTTGCCGATTGCTGCGCCGTCAAGTAAGAATTCGCGGGTGATGGTACTGCCGTCTTCTGCTACATACTCAAGACCCTTTTGGGTGATTGCCTGTAAGAATGTGAATTTAGGATAATCGAAGAAGCTCGTGAATCTGATCGGGTTGAAGCAATTGACGATAGGCGTGAAGTCAACGATTCTCATGGACATGCAGAATGCGCTGTCGTTGATATAGCCGAAGCCGGTGATGATGAGTGCGAGTACAAGGCCTGCGCCGATGCCTACGATGAAAGGAATAAGTTTAATGCCCTTGCCGCCCTTGATAGAAGCAACAACGATTGCAACGAATGTGAACAGACCTACGAATACGTACCAGAGGTTGTAGCTGCTGCCACCATTTTGCATCATCCAACTACCTGCGGTGCTAGAGAGTGAAAGTCCGATGATTGCGAGGATAGGTCCGATGATAACGTGCGGAAGGAGCTTTTTGATCCAGTCCGAACTTACTAGTTTAATTATAATTGCGATGACTACGTACACAAGACCCGCAAAGAACACACCTATGATCAATCCCCAATAACCGAAGTTTTGAGTTGCAGCCGCACAAAGTGCGCTGAGGAACGTGAAGGAAGAACCGAGGAACACGGGGCTCTTGAATCTCGTGAACAGCAAGTACACGATCGTTCCGATGCCGGCGCCGAAGAATGCCGCTGCAGGATCACAGTAGAGATTTGCGACATATTTTACATCGTTTACGGTGTATGCGATTTCCGTTCCGCTGACAATGATCGGGACAAGCAACGTTGCTGCCATGATTGCGATCATTTGTTGGAATGCGAACACAAGGTTCTTTCCGAACGGGGGTTTCTGTTGTACGTCGTACTCTAGATTTGCCATATATTTTTACCTCCAAAAGTAAAATTACTAAAAAAAAGAAGTCTCTCAAAAAGAAAC
>CAVEYH010000070.1:0-5107 GCA_963620055.1 bacterium
GAGATGACGGGATTGGGGGGCGGCTTATCGTAAGATTAGTTGACTTTTGGTTTTACCATAACGTCACGAGAAAGAGCGTCACGGCTATCGATAAAGTCACAGCCGTCACACGATAACGTAACGGCTACAACGCCTTCGATCTATAAGGCGTTGCGAGAGTTCGGAAACACAGTCGCAAGTGTTCCCGACGACTTTTTTGCTTCATTTATAAAAAGAAGTAGTGTTACTTACTAATAAAAATAACACTACTTTATTAAAATTAACCCTTATAAAAAATTAAAATAAATAACCTATTGAATAAGATTTTTGGTACTTGTTTTTCGTGTGAAAAAGTTATTTAAGAAGCTTTGTTAAAATTTCACCGACCATTTTGGGGTTAGCTTTACCCTTAGTCGCTTTCATTACTTGACCGACAAAGAAAGAAACGACTTTTTTATTGCCGGCAAGGTAATCTGCAACGACTTTCGGATTGGCGTCGATTATGCTCTTGACGACAGACTCGAGCTCTCCGGCGTCGTTTGACTGGCGAAGTCCGAGTTCGTCAAGCACGGCAGACGGCTTGTTGTCCGTATCCCAAACACGCGGTAAAATCTCTTTTTGCACGGTGGCAAGACTAGCCGCACCCTCGTCGACAAGCGCAAGCATTTCGGCAAGTTGAGTAGGAGTAACGCGGACATTCACGTCTTCCGCTCCCGCCTCTTTTCCTAGGCGCATGACGTCGCCCATAATGAAGTTGGCGACTTTTTTCGGGGTTGCACCCTGTTTTACCGTGCCGTCGAATAGGTCTGCAATCGCAACGTCCGCAGTAAGAATCGCGGCATCGTAATCGGGCAAGCCGTACTCACCCGTATATTTTGCGATACGCTCGGCGGGGAGTGCCGGCACTGTCGCTCTTATTCTTTCGACGTCCTCGTCCGTCATGACAACCGGCATAAGATCCGGCTCGGGGAAGTAACGATAATCGTGCGCGTCTTCTTTTCCGCGCATACTGCTACCCTCGCCCGCAAGGTCGTCCCAACGCCTCGTTTCCTGCTTGACCGTTCCGCCGTTCTCGATAAGCTCGATCTGACGTTCCGCTTCGTACTTGCAAGATCTGAGCACCGCACGGAAGGAATTGAGGTTCTTCGTCTCGGTACGTGTGCCGAGCGGTTCGCCTTTTTTGGCGACGGACAGATTGACGTCGCAACGCAAACTGCCTTCTTGCATCTTCACATCGCTGACGCCGGTGTATTTTATAATGCTCTTTAGTTCGGTAAGAAAAGCTACGGCATCTTCGGGCGAGTGCATGTCAGGCTCGGTGACGATCTCGATGAGCGGTACTCCGCAACGATTATAGTCCACGCGCGTAACTCCGCCTTCGTGAATGAGCTTGCCGGCATCTTCTTCGAGGTGTATACGATTAAGTCGCACGAATTTTTCCGTGCCGTCCGAAGTCTTGAATTTTATTCCGCCTCCGCGACACAGCGGAAGGTCGTATTGACTCGTCTGCCAAGCCTTCGGTAGATCCGGATAAAAGTAATTTTTTCTGTCCCATTTGCTGTACTTTGCAATGTCGCACCCTAGCGCAAGCCCCGCTTTTACGGTGTACTCAACCGCTTTTTTGTTGAGTGACGGCATCGTCCCCGGCAGTCCCGAACAAATCGGGCAACAGTGCGTATTCGGTTCTCCGCCGAACACGTTCGGACAAGAACAGAAAATCTTGGTAGCGGTTTTTAACTCGCAATGTATCTCAAGACCTATTGTAATTTCGTAGTCGTTCGTCATCATGCGTTCTCCTTCTCAAAAGTCTCCGCCACGCCGAACAGCGTTTTTTCACCGAACGCGCGCCCGATTAGTTGCAAGCCGATCGGCAATCCCTTCTCGTCTTTTCCGCACGGAATACTGATAGCCGGCAGTCCCGCAATATTGACGGGCACCGTGAAAATATCCGACATGTAAATCTCCGTCGCATCCTCGGTTTTCCTTCCGAGTTCGAATGCCGTAGTCGGCGCAGTCGGTCCGAGTATCACGTCGCAAGCCGACAATGCCGAGTCAAAGTCCGCTTTGATCTTCGTTCTCACTTTTGATGCCTTGAGGTAATATGCATCGTAATATCCGCTGGACAACACATAGTTGCCGATCATGATACGGCGCTTTACTTCCGCACCGAATCCCTCTGTTCGCGATCTGTAATAAGTATCGATATAGTCCGCTCCTTCCACGCGAGTACCGTACTTTACTCCGTCGAAACGTGCAAGGTTACTGCTCGCCTCGGCGCACGCAAGGACGTAATAAGTCGCAAGTGCCGCATCGAACGAAGAAATCGAAACTTCCTTGAGTTTTGCACCGGCGCGTTCGTAAAAAGTCGCCGCATTCATGATTTTTTCACGCACTACGGGTGAAAAATCCTTGTCGAAAAACTCTTTTGGCAAGCCTATCGTCACGCCCTTTACACCTACCGTATAGTCCGTGTAATTCTCTTTCGTCGGTGCGCTAGTCGAATCATAAGGGTCATGCCCCGCGATCACGTCAAACAGTAGCGCATTGTCGCTAACCGTACGAGTGAGCGGTCCGATCTGATCGAGCGAGGACGCGAACGCAATAAGCCCGTACCTAGACACCGCCGAATACGTCGGTTTTAGTCCCACGACACCGCAAAAAGACGCAGGCTGACGTATGCTTCCGCCAGTATCCGAACCGAGTGCCCCGTATGCCTCGCATGCCGCCACGGCACTTGCCGATCCACCGCTGCTTCCGCCCGGAACGCGCGTGGGATCCACGGCATTTTTCACAGGCCCGAATGCCGAATTTTCGTTGGACGAACCCATTGCGAACTCGTCCATATTCGTCTTGCCGACAATGACCGCTCCCGCCTCTTTTAACTTTGTGACGACGGTCGCGTCAAACGGCGGAATATAGTTTTCAATAAACTTCGATGCACAAGTAGTGCGCACGCCTTTTGTGGAGATATTGTCTTTTACGAGTAGTGGCACTCCGCCCAAAACCCCGATATTTTCTCCGCGCGCAATCTTCTCGTCTGTCATCTTTGCCGAAGCAAGCGCACCTTCACGATCGACGGTAAGCACGGCATTGAGGTCGCTCGCCTCGTCAATCCTTTTTAGTGATGCCTCTGTGACTTCCGTCGCGGAAACTTGCCCGTTTGCAATCATGTCCCTTATGTCAATCAAACTGAGTTTTAGTATGTCGTCCACGTTATTCCACCACCCTTTTTACGATATAAGCCTCGCCGTCGGTCTCGGGCGCGTTTTTGAGGAGTTCGGCACGTGACATAGGCTCGGTCGGCACGTCCTCGCGAAGTACGTTCGTGTACGGCAAAATATGCGCTGTCGGCGAAACGCCCGACACGTCCACCGCATCGAGTGCGCGGAACTTTTCCAAAATACTGTCGAGATGCTTGCCTATCTCCGCCATTTCTTCGTCGGCAAAACGAAGTCTGCTGAGCGTTGCAATGTGCATTATCTCCTCTGTATCGATTTTTTTCATGGTATCTCCTCTGCCTTTGCCGTAAGTTATCGATCCGTAACCGCAGGACAAGGCGCAGTAATGCGTAGTCTCAAAAGTGACGTTTTGTCCGTTTATCGTAAAATAGCACACGCAAAATTTGACTATAAACGCAACGGCTCGTCGTCACAATCGATTTATGCCTAATTATAATATAATCTAATCATAAAGTCAAGACGTTTACCGCCATTTTGCTTTACTTTAATAAAGACCTTTGGCCCGCTCTTTTCCTGCACGATGACGTATAATGCCGTTGACAAAAATTCGTGGCGGTGCTATCATAGCATAGACAAACTACACTAAACAAAGAGGAAAATAATGTACCCGTATCTCTTCGGCAAAATCCCGTCATATTCGGTAATGATGATAATAGGCATGATCTCGGCAATCCTGCTGTTCCGTATATTATGCACGAAAAATAAAATCTCGAACAATGTCTACGACTACTATTCGACGGCAGCTCTCATAGCGATCGCCGTGGGACTCGGCTCGGCTTTTCTGTTCCAAGCCGTATACAATCTGATCTCGACAGGCATATTTAAGATCCAAGGTCTGACGTTCATGGGCGGTCTTATAGGCGGTTCGATTACGTTCGTGTTGTTCGGTCTGATCACTCGCAACCCCGAGCGAAAATCCGCTTTTCTACCCGTTGCGGAACTCGGTGTACCATGCCTAATCGTTGCGCACGCAATAGGCAGAATCGGTTGTTTCCTCGCCGGTTGTTGCTACGGAAGAGAGAGCGAGTACGGCATCTATATGCCCGAAGTCGGCGTAAAAGTGATCCCCACTCAACTGATCGAATCCGCGTTTCTGTTCGTGCTTTTCGGCGTGGTGCTGTTCTTCACGCTGTCGCATAAAGTCAAGGGCTTTAACCTCGTGACTTATGCCGTATGCTACTCGATATTCCGCTTTATTCTCGAATTTTTCCGCGACGACTACCGCGGTTCGTTTATCCCCGGCATCTCCCCTTCGCAATTCCAGTCGATCGTGTTGTTTGTAGTAGGTGTCGCTCTACTCGTCCTTCGCATAAAAAAACCGAGTCTGTTCGCCCTTCCGGATACAGCCTCCGCCTCGGTTCCCGAGCCTGACTCCGTCACAACAGCCACTACCGAAATCGATGATAACGATAACGAAACCACTTGTGACAATGACAACCGCGACAATTCGGACAATAGCACAAACGACATAACCGACGACAATAAAGATGCTTGATATAGTTAAATCTTGCACATTTACGAAAAAACGGCGACGCAAAAGCGAAGCCGTATTTTTTTTATCGTCATATATATTATTAGAAAAATACTAGGAGCAAGGTGCCGGAAACGAGGAGCGCAAGCCCGATCCAACTGCGGACGGACATTTTTTCATGCAGGAAAACCGTAGAAAAGACAACGGTCACGAGTATGCTCAATTTGTCTATCGCGATAACCGTACTTGCGACACCGTATTTGAGCGCGGCAAAGTAGCACAGCCAGCTTGCGGCAGTGGCAAGTCCCGACAACACCAAAAACAAATATTCCATACCGCCTATCTCACGAAGCGGTGTACGGTTTTTACTAAACATGGCAATTATAACCGCGGCAACCAGCACAACACTCGTTCTAAG
>CAVEYH010000071.1:0-3295 GCA_963620055.1 bacterium
AGATTGACGTATGTGCATCGTGGTTATGTCACCCTTATCGGTCATCTCGTTGTATCCGTAAATCAATATGTCGGGATAGTCATGTTCGCGAAGACGTTTGTCAAGTTCTTCTAGGACAACATTCGACGGAAAGCAATCGTCCGAATCAAGGTTGATTACATATTCTCCACGGCTCGCCACAATACCATCAACGCGCGCCGAATAGCAACCGGCATTTTGCTTGTCAACAACTCGAAAACCATACTTCTTTGCATAATCGTTTACAATATCCAAGCTATTATCCGTCGATCCGTCGTTTACGATAATCACTTCATAATCGCTATACGTCTGGGCAACTATACAATCCAGACTCGTCCTTAGATATTTCTCCGTATTATAGACCGGTACAACAATACTAAAACGCATTTGTCATTCCTCACAGATCGACAACATCTTCAATCGGTGTCGTTGTCTCAAACGGAAAATCATATAAGTAGCCGGCTAATTCTCGCTCAAGAATCTCTGTTTCTCCGTTAAATTCGGGAGACTTGCGGAACACTTGTGTGTTCTTTATGGACTTTGCCGGCACAAAAACTTTACCCTTTGCCGTATGCTTACTTAAATCGAGCTCGCAAAACTCGGCAATATCTTTTACGGTTTCATCGTATTTATATATGAGATCCTCGAATCTTACTATTTTGATCCGATCACAATCCGCATTCTTGAGTGTCAATTCGTGTCCCCTTTGCCATATTGAACAAAAATTGTCAATCCCGTCCGGAAAAGGTGCGCGTTGCGACCCGCATCTAACGGTATTCCAAATATGATGCGCAGACAAATACACGTCACGCGGATCTCTGTCGACAATTATCAATTTTTCATCGGTAAAGAATTGCTTCATTGCTCCGCACTGTTCGGGGAGTATTATATGATCATACACTTCGGTTTCTTTCTTTTCGCAAAGCTTAAAATATTTTTGAATAAACAGTCTTGCATATTCTACAAACTCTTCCTCTGACGCGGTTAGATATCTCACGTTTTTACCGTCATAGCAATACGCTCTACCAAGTTTTGTGATTTTGTACCCTTTTAATATAGCAGCACCGATCTGTAAAAAACATTTAATTAAAGAAAATCTTGTTCCCTTTGCGTGTGCAATCGCATCGTCTTTAACGCCTACCGAAATCGATGCAACGAATTCTTCGACCGCATTTGCGAATTTATCTCCGAATAACTTTCGATAGGAACCGTACCATCCAAAGTTATACTTGTTCTGTCTGTTCATTTCGTCAATAAAATCGTTTATCGCGATGTCTTGTATCATTCTGTTGCTATACGCGCCATACAATCTTTGGTACAAATCTAACAAACAACTTTGACCTAAAAATAAACAATGCTCATATCTGTCGCCTATAGCTATATCTACGCCTTCGAATTCTTTCAACAGGTCTATGACAGCGGACGAACCCGTTCCGAAAAATCCGGTGACAAAAATATTATTACTCATATTGTTTCATCTCCCTCGTTGCAAATTTTTAGAATTCCGACGTTTATCTTCTTCTGGTCAAAGTTCTCTTCGGCGTACTTGCGTGCGTTGACGCCGAAAAATTCGGTTTCCTCAGGGTGCTCGATACACCAAATAACTTTCTCCGCCATTGCCGTATAATCACCGAGTGTCACTAAAAAGCCGTTGCTTCCATCTACTACCGTATCTCTACAACCGTTTACGTCCGTTGCAATTATCGCTCTTCCCACCGCTTCGGCCTCCATGATCGACATGGGCATGCCCTCGCGATAAGACGGCAAAACGTATGCTACACAATCTTCATAGTATGGCCTTACGTCATCCGTCGTGCCGAGGTAATTGATACTTCCGTCGTCGATATATTCTTGAATATCGGCAATTTTTACAGTGCCTTCCGCACCTAAATAGTTAAACGTTGCATCCGGATATTTCTTTTTTACAAGGCGCGCACACTCGCAATATTCAAATATACCTTTCGTCTTTAGCATGCGAGCTACCATCAAAAATACGTTGCGATTTTTAATCGGTTTATATGTAAAATAATCGAGATCTACTCCTATTCCTCGCACTGTCTCGCATTGTTCCTCTTTCACAAGTTTTCGCGAAATAAACTCTGCCTTGTCGTCATTGTTGAGAAAAAACACCTTTTGAGAATTTTTGAACGCTTTTTTGTATAGGTGACAAACACACTTGCGAATGATCTTCCACTTCAAACCGCTGTTAATAAAAACATCGCCCGCTCCCTCGACCATGGAAAAAATCTTTTTCGCGCCTGCCTTTTTTGCCGCCAAAACACCGAACGTGTTGGGTTTTAACATGAATGTGAACACGATATCGGGTTTAACTTCTTTAATGACCTTGCAATATCTATTCTTAAGCGACAAAACTTTGAACGGATTGAGACTTCTGTTTTTATCGGACACACAGTGAAATCCTACACCCAAGTCTAATATTTGAGATTTGTATTCATCGTCAAAGGTACAGACGTCAACCGAGCAATCTTTTTCCCGCAAGGCTTTGATTAGACCTTTTCTAAAAGTCAATACACTATTCGACGTGCAACATAACAACAAAATTTTCATTACTTTACACTTCTCTCGATACTTTCGGTAAATGTCGCAACGTTATAGTCAAAGTCGTATGTCGACATTGTCTTGTCGTAGGTGAGATTGCCGAACATTTTTTTGACGGCACTCACAAAAGGTTTCGCTAATACAATGAGCGGATTGAATATCCTCGTATATGCTTTTTTCTTGCCGAGAGCGGTCATTGCCGTCCTGACAAGATCGGTAGTAGCGACATATTCCGCATTTTGAGGGAACAGTACTCCGCCCAACTTTCTATCGACAATTTGGCGAAGAAACTCGCATAAGTTTTCGATATAGAGCATGCTTCTCTCGTTGCGCACTTTAGGAAACACGGGGAGCTTTTTTGCAAGATTTACTAGGCGAGGAAAATTGCCTTTGCACCCTTTGCCGTATATCATCGGCGGTCTCAAAACCGACACGCAAAACTCGTCCGAATTCATTTTTTGAATGGCAAGATCCGCTTGTAACTTGCTATCGCCATAATAGTCTTTCACGCGAGGTTGAGTTCCAAAAGTGATATTTCTGTCTTTACAGCCGTTATATACGAGCATACTGCTCATAAAAACGAATTGCTTCACACCCTCTTGTTTCGCTTTTTCTGCGGTCTCTATCGCCAAATCGCGGTTTACACGATAATACAAATCGGCATCTTTTTTGCTTCCGGTGTCATGTGCTATACCGGCAACGTGAAACACCACGTCAT